>DGXB01000054.1:26367-65957 GCA_002396205.1 Bacteroidales bacterium UBA4243 | reverse complement strand
CCGATGGCCATGTCGCTGTAGCCCGAGAAGTCGAAATAGATTTGGAAGGTGTAGGCGAGGATGCCTATCCAGGCGGTACCCGTGGCCAAGTCACCGTAGTTCATGCCAAACACTTGGTCGGCATAGAGGGCCATGGTGTTGGCAATGAGCACCTTTTTGGCCAAACCGATGACGAAGCGGTAGAACCCCAAGGCGCGGTCTTCCATCGTGCTGGTGCGCGAAACCAGTTGCGCCGCCACGCTGTTGTAGTTGACGATGGGGCCTGCGATGAGCTGCGGGAACATCATGATATACAGCACATAATCGGTCAGCTTCTGGCTGGGCGGTGTTGTGCCGCGATACACGTCAATGGTGTAGGTGATGCTTTGGAAGGTGAAAAACGAGATGCCGATGGGCAGTGCCACTTTCATCCAGTCGATAGGTTCGTGATGCGCCCAACCCAAGATGGCGTTGAGGTTCTCCATGAAGAAGTTGGCGTATTTGAAATAGAGCAGCAGCCCCAAGGCCATGACGACGGAAAGGCCACAAAGCAATCTCTTCGTACTGGTTTTCTCCGTTTTGGCCATGCCTCGCACCAAAAAATAGTTGACGATGCACTCGCCGACGAGCAGGAAAACGAAGTCGGGCGCGCCGTAGGCGTAGAAAACCAAGGAAAAGAGCAATAGGGTATAGTTTCTGAATTTCTGCGGCGTGACGAAATAGGCTATCAGGAAGATAGGCAGAAAAAAGAAAAGGAAGATGTTGCTGCTGAATACCATAAGCTGTTCTTTGTTTAGGGTTGGTTATTGTTGTCTTGTTCGTTCTTTTGCATTTGGAAGACGTAGGCAGCATTCAGACGTAGGTTCTCTTCTACGCTGATGCCGCGTTCTTGGGCTTGTTCTTGTATGGCCTTGAACCAGTTTGGGTCGTTCTTGATCGATTCCATGATGGAGCGGATGGCTTCTTGCTCTTGTATGTCGCCGTTGGAATAGAGCTGCAAGGCGGATTGGGTAAAGCCGCTCATGTAGTTGAGCAGGTAGTTGGAGGTGTAGAGCGCAATCACGATGTCGGCTTGCTTCAGGGTCTCAGCCGTTCCCATGAGTTGGTCGAGGTATCTCCAGTTCAATTCGGGCCTTGAGGAAATGGAGGTCTTGTTATAGAACCAGAAGTCCCAGCGGTTGAAGGCGTTGACGAAGCAGGAGCCTTGCAACGGAGTGAAATAGCCGTCGCCTACGACAAGCAGGTTGGGCCGGTCCTTGCCTATGGTGTCGCGCAAGGTGGCTACAGGCCTCGATGCCTTGGGCTTGCAGTAGGGTAGGAGCAAGTCGATGTGGGTCTCAAGTTCGCCATCTTGGTCGGAATAGTTGCGGCTGAGGTTGGGGTCGACGACTTCAATGTTGGGGAAGCGGTAGCCGGTAATCGCTTCGAGTTTCCTTAATATCGAGTCGGCCACGAATGGGATGGTGGCTTCGGCCCAATGGGAGCCGGTGCGTGTGTAGAGCGGGTAGGGGAAACGGTCTTTCAGCGTCTTGAAACAGGTGTAGAAATCAATGTATGGAATGCCATTTTCCTCGAAGAGCTGGGCATAATATTCTGCCAGCGCGAAGTCGGAGATGCTGTCTTTGTATGCGTCGGGCATATATTCGGGATAGACCGCCGGCTTGGTGGGACAGAGGACAAACAGGAAGCGCGTGCCGTGTCGGCGAAGGCTGTCGATCAAGGTCAGCGTCTGCCCGACGTTCTTTTGGGCATCGGCCTTGGCGTCGTCGACGGTGCCGTATTTGTCCAACAAGAGCTTCCCGGCAACGTCGTTGATGTTGCCTTTCAGGAAAAGCTCGTGGTGTTTGCCTTCAACCACGTTCGGATTGGCGATTATCCCGAAACAATTGTAGGCGACTTGGTTGTGGCATCGGCTGAAAAATTCCCTGAACCCCGTGTTTTTCCTTGCTTTCTGTTCAAGACACTCCTGATAGGAGCCGTCAATGTAGGTGGCCCAGGTCAAATCCACTTCTTGTTTCCCGACCTTGACTTTATCCGTATATGGGCTTAAAGGTCGCGTTGGCACGACATGGGTGAAGCCTTGCAACGCAATGAATGCGAGCAAAACCATGAAGCTGGCGAATGGGATGATATGATGCCGAGGTTTTTCCATGATCAGAACCTGAAGTAGATGAATGGGCTAAAGCCGCTGGCATTCAAGGCGCCGAGGCAGAAGACGAAGGCCAGGATGCTGACGATGAAGGCCACGATGTGTTGCCGTTTGTTGTAGTCGGTGAAGTAGACTTTTTCTTGCACTTTGAGGCCGAACTTCGAGAGGGTGAAGAACGAGAAGAAGGCGGCCACGAGCATGGTCACATAGAGGTGCGGGTTGTCGCCGAAGTGGAACGGGGCAAAGTCGAAGGCGAACAGGCGCTTGATGAAGAGCCACGACAGGTCGATGCGCTCGATGCGGAAGAAGCAGCGCGTCAGCACGATGATCATGAAGGTGAAGAACACGCTCGGGATGCGCCCCAACCGCTCGTTGAACTTCTTGAGGAAGAGCTTGTCGGCACAGATGAAGATGCCTTGCAAGGCGCCGTAGACCACGAAGTTCCATGCCGCGCCGTGCCACAAACCGCTGACCAAGAAGCAGAACCACAGGTTGAAGTATTTTCGGGCTTCGGTCTTCACGCGGCTGCCGCCCAAGGGGAAGTAGAGGTAGTTCTTGATGAACACGCTGAAGGTTTGGTGCCAACGACGCCAAAACTCCGAAATGGTGGTGGATACGTAAGGGTTGTCGAAGTTTTCGGGGAACTTGAATCCCATCATGCGGCCCAAACCGATGGCCATGTCGCTATAGCCCGCAAAGTCGAAATAGATTTGGAAGGTGAAGGCGAAGATGGCGATCCAGGCGCTGGTCGAGTCGATGGTCGCGATTTTGTTGGCGATGTCGGCCAACTGGGCCGAGGTGAGCACGTCGTAGTTGGAAGGGCCAAGCAGTTTGTCGACTTGGAACCCGATGACGTCGGCAATCAGCACCTTCTTGCACAAGCCAATGACGAAGCGGTAGAAGCCTTGCAGGCGGTCGGTGTAGAGCGACTCGCGGCTGCGTATTTGGTCGGCGATGTCGCAGTAGCGCACGATGGGGCCGGCAATCAGCTGCGGGAACATGACGATGTAGAGCATGTAGTCGCTCAGCTTGTCCATAGGCTCGTTCACCTTGCGGTAGGTGTCCAAGGTGTAGGTGACGCTTTGGAACGAGAAGAACGAGATGCCGATGGGCAGCAGTATCTTGGTCCATTGCAGCGGTTGGCCTCCAAACCAGCCGCGCACCGCGTTGATGTTTTGCATCGTGAAGTTGCCGTATTTGAAATAGAACAGCAGCCCGATGCTGATGGCTATCGAGATGCCGCAGAGCAGTTTTTTCATTCCGGGCTTCTCCACCTTGTTCATCCAGCGCACCAGGTAGAAGTTGGCGATGACCGACACGATGAGGTGGATGATGAACTCGGGCGCGCCCCAGGCGTAAAACACGAGCGAGGCGAGCAGCAGGAAATAGTTGCGGACTTTCTTCGGCAGGATGAAATACACCAAGAAGAAAATCGGCATGAAATAGAGTAGGAATACGTTGCTACTGAATACCATAGGTTGTCTTTATTTAATTAAAAAGTTCTCCGTTTTCGATTTGTTGTTTGATGACCCATTGTGCGTCTTTTTCCAAGATGGTGTCGATGGGCAGGCCGCGCTCGCGGGCTTTCTTTTCTATCATCTCCATCTGTTTGGGATAGTTGCGCCAGGCTTCAATCATCTCGTCTTTCTTGGCGCGGATGAAGGCTGCGGTGTCGGTCACGATGCCGTTTGTTGTCTGCGTCAGGCTGATTTCGTTTAGTGCGGCCTCGATGCGTTTGGTGTTGCGTATGGTGGGCATGGCTTCGCCTTCGAGGCCGGGGATGAGTTCGGGGTCGTTGTTCAGCATCCAGGTGATGTTGGCGCGAAGCTCGTCGTCGGTCTTGTCTTCGTAGCCTTTCGTGTGGCGCATACGGTTCATGCGGTCGGCGACGGTGGCCTCAAAGAGGCTGTCGCTCACGCAAAGCTGCATCAGGGCGTCTTTGGCGAAACCGAAGGTGGCCTCCCACCATTGGTGGCCTGCCGAGTAGAACACCACATAGTCGGCGTTGAGGATATGGCGCAGGCGGTCGATGTCTTTCACGTTCTCTTTCTTGTTTTCGAAGCCCTCGAAGGCGGTGTTGTTGTAGAACCAGATTTCCTTGTCGGCCATCAGTTTTTTCGTGGGAAGGAATTCGTTCATGCTCCAGATGAACGAGTCGCCCACAAACAGCACCTTGGGCTTGCGGCGGGTGGTGCTGTCAATGACGGTGACGTTCGACTTGAATTTGGTGCGGTCGCCACTGATGCGGAAGAGCAGGTTCAAGGTCTCCTCATCGCCTTCGAGCGCGTCCGACTCATAGGCGATGGGTGCCCCGATGCGGATTTCGGGGAACTTGGCCTCGCCGCCGAGGGTGTTGATGAAGCGGAACAGCGAGTCGTAGCCGTAGGTGGCCGCATAGCGCCAGTGCGAGTCGGTCTTGGGGAAGATGGGGAACGTGGCGGTGTCTCTCATCTGCACGAACCAGTCGGTCATGTCGATGAAAGGGAATCCGGTTTCCGTCATCCGTTTGGCGAAGTAGTCCGTCAGGTGGAGGGCGGTGGTGTCGGCGTCGCGGCGGGGCAGGTATTCGGGATAGACTTCGGGCTTGTCGGGGGCGATGAAGGCCAAAAACTCGATGCCGTAGTCTTTCAGCACATGGCGCACCTTGTTCATCTGCCGTAGCTCTGTTTCGACGTCTTTCATGGCTTCCTCGTTCGATTTGTAGTGCTTCAGCAGTTCCGTCCCGAAGTGCTCGTTGACGGCTTGGGCGTAAAACAGGTAGCCGTCCTTGCCGGGCACGATGAAGTGGCAGTAGGTCTTGTTGAAGGCCGACCAGAGGTATTGGTTGTAGATGCGGATGACGGGTTCGCGCATCCCGAAGTTCTCGCTGGCGTATTTCTCGATTTGCGTCTGGTAGGTGCTTGTGCGGTAGTTGTCGAAGGTCAATTCGGGCTTGGGTGTAGGCTCGAATACGCCTTTCAAGGGCTTCACGTTGAAGAGGCCCGTGTGTTCCTGAAGCAATGGCACGAAGAGAAGCGCCATCAGCAGGGCGAACAATATCATGTCATATCTTATCTTTGGCTTTCCCATTATTTTTCCTCCAATACGATTTCTCCTTTTTCCACTTTTCTGTTGATGATCCATCGGGCATCGGCTCTAAGCTGTTCCTCGAAGGTCTTGCCGTTTTTCTGCGCTTTTTCCTCGATTTCCTTGACGACTTGGGGTTTTTTTCTCATTTCCTCCATCATGCCACGCACAAACATTTCCATTTTGGCTTCGGCGGGGATTTCTTCGGTCAGGTCGCGCATCAGGGGCTTGTCGTTCAATACGTTATGCGCTTCGGCCTTCAGCAGGTCGTCGATGGGGCTGTTCTGGACGTAGGCTTGGTATTCCAAGGCACTCATCCATTGAGGGTCGTTCTTTATCTTTTTGATTGCCAGCACTTCCGGTATCCTTGGGTTTCGGGCCGTTGGGATGCTGTCGCCAGCCAATTCGGTGAAATAGTGTTCGATGCCTTTCTTAAGGGTCGAGTTTGCGGCGTTCCATATATAGTTGTTGCGGTTCAGGTCGGTCATGTCTTTGGTTTTCAGTAGTGTGAGGCTGTCTTTGCGCAAGCTGTCCATGATGGCAAGGCGTGTTTTTTGTACCACGCTGTCGTCGATGCAAAGGTTCATCAAGGCGGTTTCGGCAAACATGTAGCTCGTTTTGTACATTTGGTTGCCATCGGTGAACCACACCACATAATCGTGGTCGAGCACTTTCTGCAAGATGTCGAGCGTGCCTACGCTGGCTTGGAATTGGTAGTTCCTGCCATAGTTGGCTGTCGAATTGTAGAACCAGTATTCGGAATGGGAGAACATGTCGTCGAACGGGATGAAGTAGTGCATTCGCCAGAGGAACGAGTTGCCGACGAAGAGCACGCTGGGCCAAATCGTGGCCGAGTCTTTCACGATGGTCACCTCGGCGTCGAGCAGCTTGTCGTCGTTGTGGGGGAGCTTGCGCATCAGGTTGAGGGTGTTCTCCAAGTCGCTGTCGCCCAGCTTGGTCTTTTCCGAGCTTTCGCGCAGCGGCCCGATTTTCATCTCCGGGAAGCGCTGCCCGTTGAGCGATTCCATGAAGCGGAACAGGGAGTCGGCGGCAAGCACTGCCGAGAACCCCCAATGGGCGCCTGCCTGGGGCATGAGCGAGTAGGGCAGCGTGTCGGCTTCCTTGAGTTCGAGGAACCATTTTGTCATTTCGATGTAGGGGAAGCCGTATTCGTCGAACTTGGCGGAATAGTATTCGCGGGCGTTGACGGTGGTGGTGTCGTGCTTGCGGTAGGGCAGGTGCTCGGGATAAAGAAAGCCCTTGTCGGGGGCCATGAACATCAGGAACTCGATGCCATAGTCTTTCAATACGCCGCGCAGCTTCCACATCAAGCGTGCCTCGCGGTCGAAGTCGGCGCAGGCCGCTTCCTTAGTGCCGTACCAGCGGTACATTTCGGTGCCGTAATATTCGTTGACGTGTTGCTGGTAATACGACCAATAGTCTTTCCCGATGACGACTTCATCGCTGTAGGTCTTGCGGAAGAAGTCGTAAAGGAACTGGTTGTACATCCTGATGAGCGGTTCCCTGAATCCGAAATGCTCGCCAAGATAGTTCTCGGTTTGCGTCTGGAAAGTGGTGGTGCGGTAGTTGTCCCACGTCAGTTCGGGTCGGGGTGCCGCCTCGTAGACGCCACTCAACGGCCTGGCAGGGGCAATCGGGAGCGACTGCCTGATGCCGAAGCTGAACAGGAGGAGCATCGTCAGCACGAACAAGATCGTTGGGATGATTCTACGCTTTTTCATGACTCAGAACCTGAAATAGATGAAAGGACTGAAACTGGTGGCGTTCAATGCGGCCACGCAGAACACGAAGGCGCAAGCCGCCACAATCCATACCGCAATCGACTGGCGGTCGGTGAAAACGGTGAAGTAGGCCTTCTCCTGCACCTTTTGGCCGAACTTGGTCAGCGTGAGGAACGAGAAGAGGGCGGCCACAATCATCGTGACGTAGAGTTGGGCATTGCCGCCGAAGGGCAGCCAGGCAAAGTCGAAGGCGAACATGCGCTTGATGAGCAGCCAGGCCAAGCCGAAGTCCTCGATACGGAAGAACACCCAGATGATGTTCACCGTGAGGAAAGTGAGGATGACGCTCGGCACCGTGCCTATCTTTTTCATCACCTTGCCGAGGAAGAGCTTGTCGGCGCAGATGAACAGGCCGTGCAATGCACCCCAAACGACGAAGTTCCACGAGGCGCCATGCCAAAGGCCCGAGAGCAGGAAGCAGACCCAAAGGTTGAAATACATGCGCCCCTTGCCCTTGCGGTTGCCGCCGAGAGGGATGTAGAGGTAGTTCATGATGAATGCACCAAGGGTCATGTGCCAACGGCGCCAAAACTCGGTGATGCTGCGCGAGGTGTAGGGGTTATCGAAGTTCTCGGGGAAGCGGAAGCCCATCATGCGGCCCAAGCCGATGGCCATGTCGCTATAGCCCGCAAAGTCGAAGTAGATTTGGAAGGTGTAGGCCAACGACACGATCCAGGCCGAGGTGCTGTCCAAAGCCGCCACGCGGGTGAAGATGTCGGAGACCTGACCTGCATTCAAAAGCGAGAAGTTGGCGGGTCCCAATATGGCGTCGACCTGCGCACCGATGACGTCGGCGATGAGGATTTTCTTGCATAGGCCGATGACGAAACGGAAGAAGCCCTGCAAACGGTCGTCCATGGTCGATTCGCGGCTGCGGATTTGGTCGGCCACGTCGCAATAGCGGATGATGGGACCGGCAATCAGCTGCGGGAACATGGTGATATACAGCACGAAGTCGGTGAGCTTCTCCATCGGTTGGTTCACGCCACGGTAGGTGTCCAAGGTGTAGGTGACGCTTTGGAACGAGAAGAACGAGATACCGATGGGCAGCATGATGTGTTTCCAAGTGAGGGGCGCGTGTCCCGTGAGGCCGAGGATGGCGTTCAGGTTTTCCATCGTGAAGTTGCCGTATTTGTAGAACACGAGCAGCCCGATGGGAATGATGATCGACAGGCCGCAAAGCAGTTTCTTCAGGCCTTTCTTCTCGGTCTTGCACATCCATTTGACCAAGAAGAAGTTGGCCACCGTGGAGCCGACAAGCTGGAAGATGAACTCGGGGGCTCCCCAGGCATAGAAAATGAGCGAGGCCAGCAGAAGCACATAGTTCCTCACTTTCTTCGGCGTGAGGAAGTAGACCAGGAAGAAGGCTGGCATGAAATAGAGCAGGAATATGTTGCTACTGAATACCATGGTGTTCTGTTTTCGTGTTGGTGTCTTTTGTTGATGGCACTATCAAGGTGCCCTTTTCGATTTTTCGTTTGACCACCCAAACGGCGTCGTCGTGGAGGGCTTGTTCGTAGGTCTTGTTGTGTTTCTCGGCTTTCTCGACCACCGATGCCCGCAACTTGGGGTCGGTCGAGATGCGTTTCATGGTGCGCTGTATCTCGCGTTCTACGAAGGCGGTCGAGTCGAGGATGATGGTGTCGGCGGTCTTTCCCTCCCATTTCAGCTTGCCGTTCTTGATTTTGTTGTTCACGATCCATCGGGCGTCGTCGTGCACGGCTTGTTCGATGGTCTTGTTGTACTTGATGGCTTTCTCGCGGATGGATTTCATCGAGTTGGGCGAGGCTAACAGGTTGCGGATGGTGCGTTGTATCTCGCGTTCGACGAAGTCCATCGAGTCGAGCGCGACCTCTTCCACCCCGAAGGCTTCCAAGGCTTGCTGCGAGAAGTTGTCGTTCATGCGATATTGTGTGGTGGCGCTATACAGCAGGACGACGAAATCCGACGACCGCAACTCGTCGGCCATGTCGATTTCGCTCACCGAGTGGTGCAGCTTGTCGTAATGGATGGTGTTGTTGTAGTACCAATAAGGCGACTGGGCAAACAATTCGTCCAAAGGGATTTGGTCGGCGATGGTCCACCAGAAGGAGTCGCCAATGATGATGATTTTCGGCTTTTCAGCCGTTGTGTCGCCATCGGTGGTGGCTTTGGCGTAATGATACTTTGGCTTGGGCATGGGGCGCAACAGGTTGAGCAGCTGTTCCAAATCGTCGTCTGACCCTCTGGCATTGTCGAGAACCCTTGGCCCGATGACGATGTTCTTCATGTTGATGTGGCCCAGATGTTCCATGTAGCGAATCAGCGTGTCGGCGGCATGGAGGGCGGCATATTTCGACCAGTGGATGCCGGTTTGCGGAAACAGCGCAAAATCGGCGGTGTCTTTCATCTGGAGGAAGAAGCGTTCAAGGTTCAGGTGGTTGACGCCTATCTTGGTGAACTCCGCTTCGTTGAAGAAGCGTGGCGACAGGGCCGGCTCGCCTCGATACGAGGTGTCGGGGTTGTCGGGCAGATGCTCCGGACAAATCAGGTCTTTGCCGGGTGCCATGCACACGAACAGGTGGGTTCCTTGCTCTTCAAGGATTTGCTGGAGACGAAGCAGCCGCTGGGCCTCTTCCGAAAGCATCGTGGCCATCTGGGCCGAGTCGCTGGCGTAGTAGCGGAAGCGGGTCTGGTAGTAGTCGGCCACAGTGCTGGGTTGGTAGAGCCAGCCGTCTTTGCCGAACAGGACTTGTTCCTCGGCTACGGGAGTGTCCTTGTAAAAGTCCCAAAGATATTGGTTGTAGAGCCTGATCATGGGCTGCCTGAAGCCGAAGCTCTGCTTCAGATGTTGCTCCGTCAGTTGTTGGTAGCTGCCGTCCTGCAAGCTCTTGAAACTCAATTCGGGCATGGGTTGTTCCACCACGACTCCCTTAAGGTCTTCGAAGCTGAAGAGGGTGAATTGCTTTTGCAGCATCGAGGCGAAAAGCAGCACGGCGGTCAGCGCAAACAGTATGGTCTTTGTCGTGGTTCTCATTGCTGCTTCGGTTTATGGGATCGGTCTTTGTTGGGGATTTGCAAGTCGCCACGTTCTAACCGGCGTTTCACGATCCAAACGGCGTCGTCGCGGATGGCTTGTTCGAGGGTCTTGTTGTTCTTTTCCGCTTTCTCTTTCACGGAGGCCATTTGCGACGGGTTGCCCTTTATTTCCCTGATGATCTTTTGCACCTCCATTTCGACAAAGGCGGTCGAGTCCATGTCGAGATAGGACTGCGCGAGTTTCGAGCGTTTTGTGGGTATGCTGTCGTTCAGCGCGGGGAAGTAGTTCTCCGGATAGGTGTCGATGAGCCATTGCGCCGTGCCGTGTACGACGGCGTCCAATTCCTTGCCTTCATTCTTGGCTCGTTCTTCCAATTTGCCCAACCAGGCCGAGTCGGCGCGGATGCCTTTCTCGATGCGGCCAAAGGCGGCGTCGATTTCTTCGGGGTCGTAGCAAAGCGCCATCAGGGCTTTCTTCGTGAAGCCGTTGTTCATCTTGTAGAGTTGCGTCGTGCTGTAGAACAGGTTGACGAAGTCGGAGGTGAGCAGCTCGTGCACCAAGTCGACGTCTTTCACCGAATGGTTGGCCTTGTCGTAATAGATTGTGCTGTTGTAATACCAATAGGGATAGGAGGAAAAGATGTTGTTCAAGGGGACCTGGTTGGCGATGTTCCACCAAAACGAGTCGCCAACGGTGAGCAGTCGTGGCCGGTCGGCGGTTGAGTCGTTGTCGGTGGTTGCCGATGCATAGTAATACTTGAAGTTGGGCAACGGCCTGATGAGGTTGAGCAGGCTTTCGAGGTCGTTGTCAGGCTCTTGCACGTCAGTGAGTGTCCTCGGCCCGACGATCACGTTCTGCATGTTGATGCCACCGAGGTGTTCCATGTAGCGGACGAGCGTGTCGGCGGCATGGAGGGCGGCGTATTTCGACCAGTGTGTTCCCGTTTTTGGGAATGGCATGTAGTCGATGGTGTCTTTTATCCGAAGGAAATAATGTTCCAGATTGAGATGGTTGACACCCAGCCGTGTGTATTCTTCTTCAAGGAAAAAGCGTGCCGACATCCGCGTCGTGTCTTGGTAATTCGTAACGGGCTTGTCGGGGAGGTGCTCGGGGCAAATCAGGTCTTTCGATGGCACGATGCAGGCAAACAAATGGCAGCCATAAGGCTCAAGGATATGCTGCAACTGATTGACGCGCTTGGCTTCCTTGGCCAACTGCTGTTTCATCAGGTCGGCGTTTTGGGCGTGTTTGTGGAAATGGGTCTGGTAATAGTCGTCGACGGCCCAAGGCTCGTAAAGCCAACCGTCTTTGCCTACGATGAGGATGCCCCGCGTGACGTAGGTCTTGCCGTAGAAGTCCCAAAGGTATTGGTTGTAGCACCTGAGCAACGGCTCGCGAAAGCCAAAATGCTGCTTCAAGTAGGCCTCGGTGCCGCTTTGGAAGCTCCCATCGGTATAGCTTTTGAGCGACAGGGAGGGCATGGGGGCGGGCACTTCAACGCCTTTCAGCTTGGGGAAACTGAAAAGATGGGTGGCCTTCTGTATCAATGAAGCGAAGAGGACCACCGCTAAAATGCCGCATAATATGGCATAGAAATGTTTTTTCATCCCTTTAGGTCGAATACAAACTGCAAAAATACGAAATTAATTGTTATCGTTCGGAAAAAGCGTAATTTTGCGGCATGGAAACGACGAAAATCGAACTGCTCGCGCCTGCCAAGGACTGCGAGGTGGGCATGGCGGCCATCAACCATGGCGCCGATGCCGTCTATATCGGAGGCCCCGACTTTGGTGCCCGCGAAAAGGCATCCAACACGATTGAAGACATCGAGCGTTTGTGCCGCCACGCGGCCTTATATGACGCCAAGGTGTATGTTACGCTCAATACTTTGCTCTACGACAACGAATTGGAACGCGCCAGAAAGATGGCCTACGACTGCTGGAACGCGGGCGTGGATGCGCTCATCGTGCAGGACATGCAGCTGCTCCAACTCGACCTGCCGCCCATCCCGCTCCATGCCAGTACGCAGTGCGACAACCTTACCGTCGAGCGGGTGCAGGAACTCGAAGCCCTTGGGTTCAGCCAGGTGGTCTTGGGCCGCGAGCTTTCCATTCGCGAAATTCGCGAGATTCGCCGACAAACTACCGTTCCTCTTGAGTTTTTCGTCCACGGCTCGCTCTGCGTCAGCCACAGCGGACGGTGCTACCTGAGCCAGCACATCGGCCATCGCAGCGCCAACCGTGGCGCTTGTGCCCAGCCTTGCCGCCTGCCTTGGGACTTGCTCGATGAGAACGGAAAAGTGCTAGCCAAAAACCGGCATCTGCTTTGCCTCAAGGACTTGAACAACAGCGCCCACCTTGAGGAACTGATGGATGCGGGCATCACGAGTTTCAAGATCGAGGGCCGAATGAAAGAGGCTGATTATGTGAAGAATGTGACGGCATTCTATCGACAGAAATTGGACGAAATCTTTGCCCGTCGTCCCGAATATGAACAAGCCTCGCAGGGGCATTGTGCCTACAATTTCGAAGTCAATCCTGAAAAATCCTTCAACCGTGGCTTCACCGATTTCTTCTTCAACGGGCGGCAAAAGGACATCGATGCGCCGTTCACGCCCAAATCGATGGGTGAATACGTTGGCGAGGTCGTGTGGTGCAATCCGCTCCGCATGGAAATCGAGACCGACAAGGTGTTGCACAACGGCGACGGCCTTTGTTTCCTGAACCTTGACAACGAATTGGTGGGACTGCGTGCCGATGTGGTCCGTGTCGCCGACTGCGTCCCCGCAATCGGCAAAAGAACTGGCAACTGCGAGGACGCAGTTGTCGACAATGGCATGGTCACCGTCTCTACAAACCGTCCCCACGGTGCCTATCGTGGCGCAAAAATCTACCGCAACCTAGACCTCGAATGGCAAAAACAGGTGGATTCCTCGACGGGTAACCGCAAAATCGACATTGATTTGGCATTGGCCGAAACGAAGACAGGATATGAATTGATGGCTTACTGTAGAGACGCGGCGCACCACGTCTCTACCAGCGTACAATGCGACAAAATCACCGCCAACAACCCCGAAAAGGCCACCGAAAACATCCGCAAGAAGGCCCTGCAATGGGGCGACACGCCTTTCAATCCCGTCAATTTGGAATTGAAATTTAAAGAACCGCGCCTCATTCCTGCCTCGGTCATCGGCGAGATGAAACGCGAATTGGTGACGAAACTGACGGATGAATTGGTTGAAAACCATCGGAATAACCGTGACACCCGTTGTACAGACATTGCGCGCAACGTCTCTTCCATTGATCCCGACGAAATCCCTGAGGCACTAATGACCAGCCACCATTGCATCCGCTATGCCAACGGCCTATGCAGCAAGGAAACAGGCCAGAAGGCCACGCCCTTGTTTATCCGCAACGGCGCGAATACTTTCCGCCTCGAATTTGATTGCAGGAATTGCCTGATGCGCGTGGCCAGCCAATGAAAGGCCGCACCACCTCGGCAGGGTTCTCCAATCCAGTCTTTTTCTTGATGCTGAGCCGGCTCTTGCTGACCGTGTTTTCCTTCAGGTCGAGGATGTAGGCGATTTCTTTCACGCGGAACGAGAAAAACGACAGCAAACAAATGGCCTGCTCGGTCTCGGTCAGTTCGGGATGCTTGTTTTTCAGCTCTGCCAAAGCATTGGGATAGACCGCGTTAAACTCGTTGATCAGTCGCAGATAGAGGTTGTCGTTTTGTTCCTTGTAGATGTTTTGCATTCGCGTCTTCAAAGCCTCGCTCGAAAGGCGCTCCTTGGCGTCGTAGTCTTTTTGCAGCCGCAGCTTTTCCTCTTGCAGCCGCAGGGTTTCTATCTGTTTTTCCTTGCGGTGGCGATAGGAGACGAAAACCACTGCCAGCAGCGCCAACATCAAAGCGGAAATGAGCAGGTAGAGCCGCATCCTTTTCATCTGTTGCTCGTCGTGAAGGCGTTGCAGGGCAAGGTTTTTCTCGTATTCGTCATTCACTTCGGCGACTTCCTTCCCCACAAAGTCAAACTCCTCGGCGTTCTCAAAATAGAGGTCGGCGTAGCGTTGCGCGTTTTCCACATCGCCTTGCGCCAAATAGGATAGCAACAGGTATTTGTAGGTCTCGGTCTCTACCAGGTCGTGGCCCAGCAAGGCTTCGGTCTGATGGCCGAAATAGATGGCCGAGTCGTATTGTTGCAGTTCGTAGTAGCCGCTGCAAAGGCTGTGGTTGAGCAGCGATTTGTACGCCAATGCTGAATGGGTATCTTTCTTCCCCAGTGTTTGCAGACCTTTTCGGCTCATGGCCACGGCTTGATGAAGCAGTTGCAGCCGTTCCGTTTCGGAATCGTATTTCCCGTAATCGAATTGGGTCATGTAATACAGGTTGGCAAGTACATAATAATAAGCCCCTTCCACGGTGTCGTGTGAGGCCTCGGCAAAACGACGTCCGTTTTCGATGTACATCATGCACGAGTCGTATTCTTCAAGCTCCAAGTAGTTGTTACCCAGAATGAACGAGGGCTTGATGCGTTGTCTCGTTGCGTCGTGTTCGGCATAGAATTGATCGGCGAGTTTGGCGTAATGGATGGATTCTTCCACGAAGCCTGTCGAGGAATAGAAGGCACTGAGTCTCATCTGGATTTGGCTCCTGAAAGTTCCGATGATGGTTTGCTCGTCATCGTCGGAGCATCGCAGCAGCTGCTCGTCGACGTGCTGGCAGGCCTCGATGCAGTGCAAAGTGCGCAGCGCCAGTTCAGTAACGGTCTTTTCGTCGCTGCCGTTGAGGAGGGCAATGCGGCTTCGGGCGTAGTAGGTCAGCGCTTCGAAGTATTTCTCGTCGTGGCTCGAAAAATAATCCTCGGCCACTTGCAGCAGCGAGTCGGCTTCCGTGTCGGTGAAGTCAATCAGGCTGAGGGCTTGGGCCTTCAGCAGGCAATAATGCGCCCGCTCTTTTTGCGAGAGTGCCTCAATGTGCAATGTGTCAAGGATTTGCAATGCGCTGTCAGGATGGCGGGCATAAAAACACTCGACATCGTAAAGCACCTCTTCCTGAGGCGATGGCAAGGCCTTGCGCTGCTGGCAAGCCTTCAAAGCCAGCAATGCCATAATAATGCCTAATGTTTTGACAATGTGTTTCATGGGGCAAAGATAATGAAAATCTTGTTCCCTTATTCCACTACAATTTTCGCCGTCTCCCCGTCAATGGTGAGGAAATACATCCCAGAAGGCAGAGCCGAAACATCGATTTGCTGGACATCTGACACGATTTGGCCTGATTGCAACACCTGTCCCATCAGATTGGTGATTCGGTAGGTGTTGGCATGTAGAGACGGTGTGCACACCGTCTGTACAAACAATACGTTGTCGGCAGGATTGGGATAGACGCTGTAACGGTTCGCTGCAGGTTGTTCCTTCACCTGCGTCAAATCCATCTCCCCAATCACGGGGAAGCCGCGATTGATGCCTTCCGTGTCCTCAATCCAGGTGCATTCGCCCATTGCGCCTGCATTCAATGCCTCAAGCAGGTCGGTGGTGCCGTATTGCGCCTCGTCGAGCGTCCAAGTGGTCGCGTTGGAGCCTTCGTTGAAGGCGCACGAGCCGGGAAGATAAACATAACTCGGGCCGCTTGCGTTATAGACGTAGGTCGGGATGTCCTCGTTGCCGTAGTAATAGCAGTTGCGGATGGCTGTGTCGCTGAGGATGGCGGGGATGATGTGCCCATAATGCTCATTGGTCAGGTTGGGATGTTCGATCTTGTTGATGCGTCCGGTGTTATAGACGTTGTAAACAAATCCATTTGTTGGAGAACCGGTTATGCCTCCAATTTGTGCCACAGAGGGATGGGCGTCCGACAGTGAAGCTGTCAAATCTCCCGTGTTGTAGCAGTTGGAGATGGAGCCGTCGCTGCCTGCGATGCCGCCCACGAGGATCATGTCGGTCCCTTGCCCTTTTACTGAGGCCATGTTGCCGCTCATGCGAATGGTTGTGAAGATAGGTGTTCCGATGATGCCACCTGCGTTGCTGCCGCCTGTCACTTCGCCCGAGGGATGGTTGATGCAATATTCAATCAGCCCAAACGAGCCGCCTTGCCCGACCAATCCGCCAGCCGTGATTTTTCCCGAAACCCTGCCGTAGTTGTGGCAATGGCGGATGATGTAACTTCCTCGCCCGACCATACCGCCTGCCGTGCTGGTGTTCCACATGTCGCCGATTTCGCCGTTGTTCACGCAATGGCTGATGAGCACATTGCCGTTCTCCATCTCGGTGTGGCCTGCAATGCCTCCCAAGTCGAAGGCTCCGGCAGTGACAAGCGCGTTGTTGGTGCAGTTTCTGATGAAAACGGTGTCGTTGCCGATGCCTTCCGCCGAAAAACTCCCGACGATGCCGCCAACACGATTGCCGTAAGCCTCCACAATGCCGTCTACGACGCAGTTGCTGATGCTGGTGTTGACGGCCATTCCGACCACTATCCCCCCATATCCGCCTTGCGTCATGCTTGATTCCACAATCTGGAGGTTTTGTACAACGGCACGCACCGTGCACCCAAACAGCCCCAGCGCATCTTTGTTGTCAGCATACAAATCACTGATGATGTGGTTGTTGCCTTCAAAAATGCCTTTGAACGGGTTGGCTGGCTCCACATGAGGATTGACGGGATTGGCGAAGCTGGCGTATACGGTGCCAATGGGTGTCCAAAGCATACCTTTGGAGCCGTTCATACAAAGGTCGGCGGTCAGCACATAGCAATTGGCGTTGCCGCCGGCGGTTTCGTTGGTCTCCTGGGCCAGCAGCGCCAATTGTTCCGCCGTGGCGATTTGGTAGGGGTTCTCGGGGGTGCCGTCGCCGCCAGCGTAGGCTTCGGCCACCGTGCCGTCCCAAGGGGCTTGTGCTCCGCACATCATTCCGAGCGCGAGCAAAACCGAAAGTATAATCTGTTTTTTCATCGTGTTGGGGTTTTTGTTGGTTTGTCTCTGCAAAACTATAACAAAAATCCGCCAAAAACACAAGGCTTTGGCGGAATCCATATTTTTGTTTTTGAATAATATTGTAAATCAATGGATTGTGGAAACGAAATCCATATTTTTGGGAAGGTGGTTAGAGTTAAAACGGAGCCAAAACACCTATAAAGTAATGGCCAATTGCTAACTCGTACCCACTTGTTGTCATTCTTCGCGGACAAACATCAAATCCGTGTCGGGCCCGAAAGTGACCTCAAACTGGAAATAATCGCGCTCGTCCTTCTTGATGTTGAAAAAGTAGGTTTGCCCCAACTTCAGGTTTTCGAGGATGATGTCCAAATGGCGACCGCATATGCAATTGGCCCACGAATCCTCATAGAGCAGTTCTATGGAGATGTTTTGTTCTTGCGCTTGGATTTCAGGACGGATGGTGTACGCATCGCAAGGGAATTGCGTGTTTGTAGTGCTGATTTTCAACTTCGTGTCGTCAACGGTGGTCACATAGATTGTGTCGTTTGGCTCACCGTCGCGAAGGAGAATGACGTTGTCATTGCATTCCGAAACGAAGAAGTCGGAAACTTTGGGCTGTCGAGCCTCTTTCTTGTTGCATCCCTCCAAGGCGAGGAGTCCGATGACGAAAAGTGCCATCAAGGCGATGATGGTTTTGATTGATTTGTTCATAATGTTTGAGTTTTAATTGTGTTGTTGTTTTAGTTGATTTGTTACTTAGATTGCGTCTTGCGTCACTGCTTCGTTCCTCGCAGTGACGCGAAGCGACAATGCAAAACTATAACAAAATTCCACGGAAAAAGCAACCCCCAAGCCCAACTATAGGTTTTTCTTGGTTTGAAAAACTATAAAATATTGGAAAATAATGGATTACAAAAACAAAACTATAGGTTTTTGTTTAGCCCAAAAGGTCGGAAACGGGGTTTTTCCCCACCTTTTTGATGAGGTCGGAGCGGTATTTTGTCACCGTGTTTTGGCTTAGTTCCAAAATCTCGGCCTCTTCCTTGATGCGGAAACGGAGAAAGTTGAGCACAAGCAAATCGCGCTCTTGCTCGGTCAGGTCGGGATAGGTGGATTTCAGTTTTTCGTAAACGTCGGGGTAGGCCTTGTTGAAGGCTTCCAAGATGCCCTTGCGCGGGCGACCGCCTTTGTCGTAAAGCGCCTTTGTCTCTTTCACCAAATCCTCGAAAGTCTTTTCCTTTAGGGCGGCTTGGGCTTCGGTCAGCTGTTGGCTGAAGGCTTCGCGTTGCTGGTCGAAAGCCTCGCGCTGCCGTTGGTGTGCTTCGCGGAGGTTGGCTTCGGCTTGTTTGTGGCGCTTGCGGGCCACCAAAAGCACAAGCACAAGGGCCAAAATCGCCAACGCGACCAAGGAAACCATCAATATGTTTCGTCGTACAGATTGTTGCCTTTTCAGCTGGGTTTCGGCCTCCTGTTTTTTCTGTATGTAGTTGTTGAACAATTCGGTAAGTTCGGAAGTCACGGGGGCGAAGGCTTCTATCGGATGTGGATATTGCGCCAGAAGACGGGCACATTCGTTCATCTTCGTGGTATCGCCCAAGGCTCCATAAACTTCGTTCAAGTACTCTAATGCTTGGATTTTTGCAGTGGTGTTCGAAAAATCCGGATGTTGCAATCCCTCAAAGGCTCGGTTCAGATACACCAATGCCGAATCAAGCTGCTTTTCCTCTTTATGGATCCAGCCGATGGTCAGTTCAACGTCGTGACGGTCAGTCTCATCGCAATGCGGAAGCAGGTTCTTTTGGTCGTGGATGACAAGCGCTGCGTCGTGATGTAGTTTGTAGTCGATGATGCCATTCCTTGAGACCGCTATCCTGAAAACCATGTCGGAAGAGTCGTTGTCGAAGCATCTTATTGCGGTGTCATAGTAATAGCAAGCGCTGTCGAAACGCTCACTGATGTCGAATCCGTATGCTATCAAAAACAATGTGGTTCCCAGTCCCGCAGGTGAGTTGGAATATTTCTTGTCGATGGCCAAGGCTTGACGGTAGAAATAGGAAGACGGATTGGGCAAGAGGGAGATTGAATAATCTGTGCCCAATCCCTTGTAGGTTTTCTTTAGAAGTTTGATTATTTGCTTGTCTTGCTTTGTAAGTTGTTCAACATCAAATGATTGAAGAATAGAAAAGTGTTCTTCCAAAACTTCCAATGCGCGGTAGTATTCCTTGCAGCAGGCCACGGTGCTGTCCTTGTCCCTATAGTCCAAGGCGTTTTGGAAGAAGGTTTGGGCGAGGTTATAGATGGAATCGGCACGAAGGCTGTCGGCTGTCGAAATCACCTGCGGCGGTTCTTCTGAAGCCTGCTTTGGTTGGCCGCAGGCCGCCAACAGGATGGCGCAAATGATTGTCGCTATGAGGTGCTGTGTTTTCATCGAGGCAAAATATTGAACTATCGTTGATTCATCATTTTGGCGAAATCATCAAGTGAAATATACAGTTAGTGTCAATGACTACACGAGGCCTCACCATAGTGTTTAATTAATATATGGTGTACGAAGGTGTTCGTCCTTCAATTGGTCAAGGGTCTCTTGGTTAAGCGTCCCATTGTCCCAAAGCCGATTCATCTCGGCCTCCAACCTGCGTGCATAGAAATTTCTGATGACATCCATCAAATCGTTTAGTTCTTGCTCGTCAGTAGCCCCTGCAAACGATTCCAATATCATCATTTGTGCCTCGTTCATTGTATTAAGTTGCAACATTTTCTCTCTGTTTAACTATTCACCCTGCAAAACTACACATTTTTTCCTAATATAAGATCATTATACCCAAAAACCACTTCCAAATCTTTCTCTTTGAAATAGGTTTTCACTTGGTTTTCATCCCATTCCGTTGCGGCAAGGATAAAGTCGCCGCCCCAAGCGCCAAGCGATTTCAGTGTGCCCTCGAAGTCGGGGAAGCGTTTTTGCACGGGTGTTTGCCCGATGCAGCGGGCAATGATGCGCTCGTGGCATTGCATCAGCAGGCCGAAATCGTCCAAAGTCTCGCATTTCGGCACCGCCCTACTGATTTCCGAAACAGCCTCAATATCTTTCTGTAAGTCAAAGGGATTCGTTTTCTCCAAAAACGCCTTCACTTCCTTTGACGAGCTTTGCTTTTGGCCTTGGTAGACGAAATACAGACGGTCGGCAAAAGGTGGGTTGAGTTCTATAGGCTCGACCGTGGGTGTCGGCGTTTCGACGGGCTCAACGGCCTTAGGTCCCTGAGCCTGTCGAAGGGCCGGTTCAGGTGTTGATAGTTGATAATAAATCGGTCCTTCCGCCGTGGCGCAAGCAATATCATAGCCCGATCCGCCGAAGGTCAGATTCAGCAGTTCGTAGGGGTTCACATCGGCCCACTGGGCGAGATTGGCAATGAGCGTCGAGCTGCTGCCTAGGCCCCAGTTCGGGTCGAAATCCAGATGGGTGGTGAAAATCAGGCCCTTGCCTTCAAAAGCCTTGGGATTCAGCTGCTTGACGGCTTGCAAGATTTGGGCCAGTTTTTCGGCTTTGTTTTGGTCGGTGCAATGGATGATTTCGAGGTTTTCGGGGTCTAAGGTAACAGAAAACCAATGTTCATCAGGTTTGTGGGCGTCCCATTGTAGAGACGTGCCATGGTGCGTCTCTACTGACAAGGTCTGTCCCAATTTCAAGGGCAAAGCCAACGACAAAGCGCCTCGCAGGACGAGGTATTCGCCTGTCAGGAGGAATTTTCCGTGGGAATGGTGATAGGATTTCATCTTTGGACAAATCTGATTAAGCAAATGCAAAACTATGTTTTTTTTTACTTCAGATGGCAATTCGTGGAAAAAATGCTAACTTTGCACCGTAATTCAATTTAATCATTATGAACGGAACGGTCACACCAGCTGCACAATTCGACACATTTATGCTTAATGTGCCTAAGGACGATGTTTCTTTCTTCAAGAAAATGGCAAAGAAAATGGGCTGGAGCATTGAAAAGAAAAAGAAAGAAAAGCCTCGCCTATATGACCCTGAAACTGGCGATTATCTTAACGATGAGACGATGAAAGTCATCGAGGACGCGATGAATGGCAAAGGATTGATTGAAGTCGGTTCTTATGAGGATTATTTGAAACTCGTCAATAACCTGTGAGTGTCATGGCCAAGTTCTCTCTTCATTTGAGTAAACGGTATCTCAAGGATTTGAAGTTGGCTCGTCGTCGTGGTTTGGACGAAGCGAGTTTGAACGAAATTGTCAAGAAACTCTTGGATGATGAAGAACTACCAGTCAAAAACCGCAACCACCAGCTTCATGGCCAATATGAAGGCTGCTGGGAATGCCACATTAACCCCGATTGGCTGCTGATTTACATTAAAGACACGGAAATCCGAATCATTTCCCTCCAACGGACGGGAACCCATTCGGATTTGTTTGGGAAAAACAGGAAATAGCACGTCTTATTTCCGTAGTGACTCCAAAAACTTTTCAACTCCAGCGAAAGATACGGTTTGGTCTTTGAACGCTTCCCGAGCTTTTTTCTTTTCTTCCTCATTAGCATTCAATTGGTTGAGGATGTTGTTGAGGTGCATCTTCATGTGGCCGGCCTGGATGCCTTTGGTGGTCAGCGAGCGCACGGCGCTGAAGTTGTTGGCCAAGCCCATCGTGGCGGCCACCATCATCAGCTCGGGGGCGGTGGGGTTGCCCAAAAGCTCCAAAGTCTTCTTGGCCAAGGGGTGCAGGCTGGTCAGGCCGCCCACGGTGCCCAAGGCCATCGGCACTTCCAGCTCGAAGTGGAAGATGCCGTTTTCGATTGTGACGCTCGAAAGGCTCTCGTAGCGTCCATTGCGCGAGGCGAAGGTGTGGCCTGCGGCTTCCACGGCGCGGAAGTCGTTGCCCGTGGCTAAAACCACCGCATCGATGCCGTTGTAGATGCCTTTGTTGTGCGTAGTGGCGCGGTCCACGTCGATGTGGGCGATGTCGACGGCTTTCTTGAATTTCTTGGCGTATTCGGCTCCCGAAAGGTGCTCGTCGATGCCATCCAATTGTCCCACAGGACATTCCACCCAAACCTTCACGCGACAGTCGGGCGTGTTGTTCGACAGGATGGTCATGATGATTTCCACCTTGCGCAGCGCTTCGGTCAGGTCGTTTTGCTCGGCGAAGAAGTCTTGCAGGCTGTGGCCAAATTGCTCCAACACCGAGTTGATGAAGTTGGCACCCATGGCGTCGCCCGTGTTGAACTCTACTCTAATCTGGTAATAGTCAGGGATTTGGTCGCTGTAGTCAATGAGTTGCATCTGCAAAATGCCGCCGCCGCGTTTGCGCATTTTTTCGGTCATGGCATCGGTGTCGGCCAGGAGGCGTTTCTCGATTTCGGGGAACAGCGCAAATAGCTTTTCTTTGGGTCCGCTCCAGCCGAAATGCACCTGCCCGATCTTGCGCACGTCGATGACTTCGGCATGGAAGCCGCCACGCTCGCCCCAGAACTTGGCCGCCGCCGAGGCTGCGGCGACGACAGAGCTTTCTTCGATGACCATCGGGACGATGTAGTCCTTCCCGTTAATGTTGACGTTGGGCGAGATGCCGTAGGGGATGAAGAAATTGGTGATGGTGTTCTCGCTGAACTCGTCGAAAAGCTGTTGCTGCTTCGAGTCGGAGTGCCAATAGCTCTTCAGCAGGCTGACAACTTCTCCTGGGTTCTCGAAGTAGTTGGCAATCAGCTTCAGCTTCTCTTCCTTGAGAAGTTTCGAGAAGCCTTTCTTTATGCGTTCGCGAGTGGCCATATGTTTTGCCATTGGAAAAAGCCCGTGTCATTCCCTCGGGAATCTATGGGCTTTTTCGTTTGTTTTACCATTCCTCTTCCTCGATTACCTTTTCGGGTACGAGACTCTCCTCAAACTGCTTGCCCCAGTCTTCGGCAAAAGCGGCGATTTGGTTCAGATAGCTATCCCAAACGGGTTGATACAAAGGATCTTCCTTGTCCATCCATTCCTCGCAGGGGTGGTTGCTTTGGGTCTTTTGCATGAAGTCGGTGATAGTGTAGCGCACACGGCCTTCGCGCACTTCGATGGTGAAGTAGTAGGTGATCCATGTCCATTTCGACTTCACGACTTCACCGTTGTCGAGCTGGAACTGGTGCTTGCCTTTAATCGTGCGTCCGTCATTTTGTTGGATGATGGTCGAAGGGCTCTTGTAGTAGGAGTTGATGAAGTTGCTGTAGATGCGGTTAAACACTTCATCTTGTGAGCCTTCAACGGGAATAACCTTGCGGAAACAGATTTTTTCGGTCTTCGGGTCGATGGGCAGGTTGGATTGGGCAAAAGTGACGGTCGCAAACAAAACGGCGACAAATAACAATGCTACTTTTTTCATTGGTTCAAATTTTTGACAAAATTAGTAATAATTCGGTTTGATTTTGCATACGTTAGGTATTTCATGCAAATTTCAGGCCAAAATCAAAACGGGATGAGTTGTGAGTCATCCGAACAGTCGACGTTCGTCTGTGGATGGCCCTTGTAATATAGGGTCGAGGCTTCTTTCAGCGTTCCGTCCATGAAATCAGCGACTTGCACGGTGGCTTCTGAAGCGCTGTTGAGTTCGACGTGCATGGTGCCGACGCGGGTCTCAACCATATTTAAAATGCTGGCATCGTGTAACTTGATATTGGCGGTGGCGGTTTCGCCGCCTTTGTTCACGAAACGCGAGGCACTCTTCAGTTCAATGTCGAATTGCTCCGCAGATTGGATCTCGCCGTTGAATTGCGAGGCGTCGTCCAACTCGGCATTGCAGGCGGTTCCAACGAATTGGAAACCTGTCATCAGCGAGGCGTCTTCCATCTTGATCATACAACTTTCTCCGCTGAAAACGAGGCCGTTGCATTTCGATGCATCGCTTAGCTCGACTTCGATGCGTTGTCCGGCGAAGTCGCCATGGCTTTGCACTTGGACGGCATCGTTGAGGTCGAGTTTTTCGAGGTGCGTGGTGTGGACGGTGGCGCGAAACTCCGAATTAATGACGGGATAGACATTGGTTGTGAATCCTATTTCGAGCTTGTTGCCTTCCATCTTGGCCTTCACATACGGCTCCAGATAGGCGGAATACGCTAATTCCACGTATGTAACGCTGTCAGAAACGATGGTTACCGGCCAGGCATCGCTGACTTCAATCTGTCGGATGTCGCTGTTTTCCAAAACGGTCTTCTGCACAAGGGTCATGTCGGCCTCTTTCTTGCAAGAGGTGGCGAAAAGTGCCGCCACGCAAAGGATGAGTATGGGTTTTATCGCTTTCATATTCATGTAACTGATTTTTGCCTGTTTTATTATTGATGATGATAAGGTTCGCCCTTCAAAATGGTGAAGGCGCGGTAAAGTTGCTCAACGAAGATGAGCCGCACCATCTGGTGGCTGAAAGTCATGGGCGAGAGAGACATCTTGGCGTTGGCACGGTCGTAGACCTCATGCGCGAAGCCGTAGGGTCCGCCGATGATGAAAACCAAGCGTTTTGCGCCCGAAGCCGTCAGTTTCTCGATGTTTTCGGCAAAGCCAACCGAAGTAAACTGCTTCCCGTTTTCGTCCAAGAGGATGACGTGGTCGCTGGGCTGAAGCTGTTGCAACAAGAGGAAACTCTCGGCTTTCTTCTGCTGGTCCTCGCTGAGGGTCTTGCGGTTGCGCGGGTCAGGAATTTCCTTCATCTCGAACGAGGCATAATGCCCGATGCGGCCCACGTATTTCTTGATGCCAGTGATGAGGTAGTCCTCGTCGGTTTTCCCTATGACCAAAAGTAGTATTTTCATTTTTTTTCGTCACAAAACATTGTTCCGTCGGATTTGCAATCCGACGGTTGCGAAGAGGGGATTTGAAATCCCCGTTTCATTGCAGGCGGATTACAAATCCGCCCGAACTGCGGTGTAAAGCGGCCATAGTCATAGTCAATGGTCATAAGCCAAAAAGATTCATAACTGCTTTCTTATCTTGTTCCAACTGTGCCTTCAGTTCATCCAAACTGTCAAACTTCTCCTCATCGCGGATGCGGTCGATGAAGCTGACGCGGATTGGCTTGCCGTAGAGGTCGCCGTCGAAGTCGAACAGGTTGACCTCGATGATGGGCTGGTCTTCGCTGCGGTCGCCAATGGTGGGGCGGTGCCCGATGTTGGCCATGGCCTTGTAGCGCTGACCGTTGTAGTCGACAAGGCAGGCAAACACGCCACCGCAGTTGATGAGCATATACTCGCGCGGCAGTTCAAGGTTGGCGGTCGGGAAGCCCATCGTGCGCCCGATTTTGTTGCCTACCACAACCTCGGCAGTGATGCTGTAGGTGTAGCCTAACAGCCGATTGGCGCTCTTTATGTTGCCCACAGCCAGGGCGTTGCGTATCTTCGTCGAACTGATGGCGATGTTCTCAACGTCTTGTGCGGCAACGCGTTCCACCTTGAAGCCGTATTTCAGCTTCATGTCGTTGAGCAGGCCGAAGTCGCCCATGCGGTTTTTGCCGAAATGGTGGTCGTAGCCGACAACGATATACGCCGGCTTGATGTTGTCGATGATGTAGTCCTTGATGAAGACCTCGGAGGGCGTGCGCGAAAACTCCTTGGTGAAGTTGATGATGACCACGTTGTCAATGCCGAACTCCTCAAATTTCTTGAGTTTTTCCTCGGGTGTGGTCAGGAAACGCAGGTTGGAGCTGTCGATGTTGAGCACCTGGCGGGGATGAGGCTCGAAAGTGACCACAACGGTTTGTCCTCCAACGTTTTGTGCCAATGCTTTCATCTTGTTGAAGATGGCTTGATGCCCAAGGTGAACGCCATCGAAGGTGCCGATGGTGACCACGGCGTGGGGAATATTACGGGTTTCTATGATGTTTCTGAAGACTTTCATCGTTTTCAAACGGGGCCTTCGACAGGCTCAGGCACCCTATTTGAATTGGCCAGCTAAGGTCCCTGAGCCTGTCGAAGGGCCGAACTTTATAGGTTAAAACTTCATTGACTTAATGAGATATTGGGCTATCTGCACGGCATTGGTGGCAGCGCCTTTGCGCAGGTTGTCGCTGACGCACCAGAAGTTGAGGCCATTATCCACCGAGAAGTCGCGGCGGATGCGGCCCACGAAGACCTCATCCTTGCCTTCGGCATAGAGTGGCATCGGGTAAACGTTGTTGGCCGGGTCGTCTTGCACCACCACGCCAGGCATCGAAGCCATCAGCTTTCGTGCTTCGTCGAGGTCGTATGGACGTTCAAATTCCACGTTGACGCTCTCGCTGTGGCCGCCCCACACGGGCACACGCACTGTGGTCGACGAGACGGCGATGTGCTCGTCGCGGAGGATCTTGCGCGTTTCGTTCACCATCTTCATCTCCTCTTTGGTGTAGCCGTTATCGAGGAAGGAATCGATGTGGGGCAGGATGTTAAGGTCAATCGGATGGGGATAGCAAGTCGTGCCGCTTGCGCCAGCACGTTCGGCCTTCAGCTGGTTGACGCCTTTCTGGCCGCTGCCCGAGACGCTTTGGTAGGTGCTGACAACGATGCGTTTGATGCCGTAGGCCTTATGGAGCGGTGCCAAGGCCATCACCATCTGGATGGTGGAGCAGTTGGGGTTGGCGATGATGTGGGTGTCCTTCGTAATCGTGTCTGCATTAATCTCTGGCACGACGAGCGGCACGCCCTTCTCCATGCGCCAGGCCGAGCTGTTGTCGACGACGAAGGTGCCTTGTTCGGCAAAACGCGGCGCATATTGCCTCGATGCCGCTGCCCCTGCCGAGAAGATGGCGATGTCGGGACGGGCGGTGATGGCCTCGTCTACCGTGACCACTTTGTGGGTCTTGCCTTGGAAAACGATTTCCTTGCCCACGGAGCGTTCCGAGGCGGCCACAATCAATTCATCGATACGAACTTTCTGTTCGTCAAGCACTTGAAGCATCTTCGAGCCGACCAATCCGGTGGCTCCAACCACTGCGATTTTCATATTTTCCTCTTTTTGCTATCTGCGTGCAAAAATAGGAAAAATGTATGGTTTGCCTTTGGAAAAGCCTTTTTTTCTATCTTTGCCGAAAAAAGGACTGTCATGTTCCAGGAAATAGAACGGAAATTTTTGGTGCGCCCCCTTGTTCCCTCTGAGAGGGGGAAATGTGGCGACTTCAAGGCTGAGGCGTTCAAGGCCACCGACATCATTCAGGGCTACTTGAGCCATCGGCCCACGGTGCGCGTGCGCATCAAAGGCGACATGGGTTACCTGACCATCAAAGGGCCCGTCGGGCCGTCGGGACTCTCACGCTTCGAGTGGGAAAAGGAAATCACGAAGGACGAGGCTTTGGCCCTGCTTCAGTTGGCCGAGCCGGGCCGCATCGAGAAGACGCGCTATTTGGTGAAAAACACCGACGGCATCCACACTTGGGAGGTCGACGAATTCCACGGCGACAACGAGGGTTTAGTCATGGCCGAAATAGAACTCAGCTCCGAGGCCGACACTTTCGATAAGCCCGCATGGATTGGCAAAGAGGTCACGGGCGACCCGCGCTATTACAATTCCTACCTCATGAAGCATCCGACGAAAGAGTGGAAATGAAATTTTTTTTGTGGCTTTCGCAAAATTCCCTATTTTTGTAGGCTCCAAAACCGCCAACGCCATGAAAAAGACACTCTTACTCCTGCTTCTGTTGCCCTTTTCGCTCCTCGCACAAGTCAGCGACGACTTTGCCGACGGCGACTTCACCCAAAATCCCACTTGGTTAGGGACCGTGGATAAGTATATCGTTAACAGCAACTTGCAGCTTCAGCTCAACGCCGAAGGGGAAAGCACGGCCTATCTCTCGCTGCCCATCACCGAGTTCGAGACGATGGAATGGCAGTTTTGGATCAAGGAGGCTTTCGCGCCTTCGGGCAACAACTTCACCGATGTGTGGCTCAGCGCCGACAACGCTGACTTGTCGCAGGTTACAAATGGCTATTTTCTCCGTTTTGGCGAAGGCGGCAGCGCCGATGCCATCACCTTGTTCCGCAAGGATGTCGATGGACAACAGCAGGTTTGTCGTGGCACGGAAGGTGCCATCGCGGCCTCGTTTGCGGTCGCCGTCAAGGTGATTTGCGACCGCGAAGGCAACTGGATGATCCAGACGTATTACGACAACTCTGGGATTTATGTCACTGAAGCCCAAGGTGTTGACGATACACATGGCAAAGGCGGCCATTTCGGGTTTTCGTCGAAGTTCACCTCGGGCAATGCCAAAAAGATGTATTTCGATGACGTCTACGTCGGCCCACGCATCGTCGACCACGAACCGCCCCAGCTCCTGACCTGCGAGGTGCTCGACATGACGCATCTCCAACTCGCTTTCAACGAGGCCGTTGACGAGGCAACAGCCTTGAATGCAAGCAATTATGCCATCGACAACGGCATGGGCCATCCCGCCTCGGTGACCTTTGGCGGCAATTTGTCCATGGTTGTTTTGCAGTTGGAGCGCGAAATCGGCAATGGCATTAATTACACGATTACGGTGAGCGGTGTCAAGGACCTGTGGAACAACACGATGGAGCCGACCACCAAGACGTTCTCTATCTACGAAGCCTCGGAATACGACATCGTCATCAACGAAATCATGGCCGACCCGAATCCTGTGGTGGGCTTGCCCGAATGGGAATATGTGGAACTTTACAACACGACCGACTTTGGCATCGACCTGAAAGACTGGAAGATACAAATCGGCTCTAACGACTTGACTTTTGGCAGTTTCGTTCTCGAGCCGCACGGTTATGTCATCCTTTGCCATAATGATGCGGTTCCGGAACTGAACGAATACGGCGACTGCATCGGCTTCGGTAGCTTCTCGGTGGTCAACACGGCCTCGGCGATCTACCTCTACAGCAAGGAGGGCACGTTGGTTTCGAGGGTCAACTTCAGCAGTTCGTGGTACCACGACGCCAACAAAGCCAACGGCGGCTGGTCGGTGGAACAAATCGACCCGCTGAATCCCTGCGCGGGTGCCTCCAACTGGACGGCTTCGATGGATGCCTCAGGCGGTACGCCAGGGCGCATTAATTCGGTCAACGGCGAAAACAATATCCAGCCCAAGGTGGAACGTATCAGTCTGTTTGCCAACTACATCGTTCAGCTTTGGTTCGACCAGCAGATGGATGCCGCAAGCCTTTTGACGACGCAAAACTATCTCGTGGAGGAATTGGGCGGGCATCCCGACCAGGTGGAAACCAACCCGATGGACCCCAACTATGTGGGCCTCATATTCGACCACGGCTTTGAGCAGGGCGTCGTCTACACCTTAATCATTAATGGCGTGACCAATTGCGTGGGCAATGCCATCGAAGCCGACACGCGCGTTCAGTTCGGCATCCCCAACGACATCGCCGAAGGCGAAATCCTTATTAACGAAATTCTTTTCGACCCCATCAGCCCGGGTGTCGATTATGTGGAGCTTTACAACAACACCGACAAGACCTTCGACCTCAGCACCTTGATGCTTGGTGTGATTCGCGAAGGCACCTTCCCCAATCCCGCCGACACCACCTTGAAGGAAATCGCCGCCGACAGCCGTCTGTTCCTCCCCAAGACCTACGTCTTGCTCTCCACCGACAGCGAGATTGTGGGCCGGCAATACGACTGCCCGACCGACAACTTCGTGCAGATGGCTTCGTTCCCCAGCTATGCCAACGCGGGCGGCACGGCCATCCTGATGGGCAAGGACGGCACCATGGTCGATGCCATGTATTTCTCAGAAAAGATGCACTATCCGCTTTTGAAAGTCACCAAGGGCGTGGCGTTGGAGCGCGTCAGCTTCGACCAGCCCTCGATGGCGATCGACAACTGGCATTCCGCCGCCGAGCGCGTGCATTTCGGTACGCCTGGCCAACCCAATTCGATGATGCAAAGCACCGAGCCTTCCACCGACGAAATCACCGTCAGCCCCGACGTGTTCTCGCCCGACGGCGACGGCTTCGACGACGCCTGTTTCATCAACTACCACTTCGACGAGGCGGGCTACACGATGAACACCTATATCTTCAATGTCTCTGGACAACTGATCCGTCATTTGGTGAAAGGCGAACTGGTGGGGCAGGAGGGCAGCGCAATCTGGAACGGCTTGGACAACAACGGCAACCGCGTCCCCGTCGGCGTTTATGTCGTCGTTACCGAAGTCTTCAATTTCGACGGCAAGGTGAAGCAATTCAAGAACGCGGCTGTGGTGGGGACGAGGTAGCCGCCGCCAACAACAAGCAAAAGCGCATTCTGTTCCCCGCAGGGAAATTCCAAAACATAAGCGTTTTCTTTCGTCCGGCATAGAATATAAAATTGCATCTTGTTATTTATCAACAATATACCCGACAACAAACGACAATAAACGACTACTGTCGACAACAAACGTTTAATCAACGGCTTAGTCTTGGCGGATGGTGTTTCTTTGCAATAGGTTTATAAAATGAATTGCATGGATCCACAAGATTACAAAATCATTAATGTCCCGATGGGAAGCACCAAAGAAGACATCAAGGCCAGGGAAGCAATAATTTCCGATGTGTATAGGAAATGGTATGAGGCGAATCCCTCGAAAGCGGCTTATAACACCGACTTGAGAGAAGTTATAAACGTGCGATTCCTATCTATTACAGAAACCATGAGACACGCTGCAAAATCATATCTTTCAACATTGGCAGTGCTTCAATTGGATTTGATTCTGAAAAACGCCTATCAAGTTGGAGAACCTGTGCCACCGAAAGCTGGCATCAAGAACCAAAGTGAATTTTCGGAAATGATTATCATGGAGTGCCCTTTGGTTGGCATCGGAATTGCAAAACTTACGGTCGGTGTGAAAAAGAAAACCGAAATGAAGATACAATACTGTATCACAGCACTAAGCACATAAAAAAACCGACGGAGTTACTGAGGGGCTTGCTGTCCGGCATTTCCCGTCCGTCGGTGGTTTTCTGCCTGCAAAAATACAACTTTTCCCGAAAACGCAACCTTTTTCCGCTGAAAAACAACGAAAAAGTTCCTATAGCAGCATTAAAAAAGCCAGAGCCTCGCAGCCCTGGCTTTCTTTGGGGGTTGGTTTTGATGGATTATTCGTATTCGTAGAATATAATCCTACTTTCAGTGCTAATTTGTATGGGATAACCATCTCCATCATATTGATATTGATATATGAGATCATGAGCGGAGAGTAAGGCTCCGTTAGCCCATATGCGTGCTTTGACCACATTGTCAGTCCTGGCGGATTTGCAAATCCGCCAGCCAAGAATATCAGCATTTGTAATGCTGAAAATACACGTTTTTTCCTTGCTTTTCCGAAAAAACCACTATATTTGCCGCTGAAAAAGAACTTGTTGCCATGAGAGTTACCGTCATAGAAAGGGGTTGCAAATCCCCATACTCGGCTCCAGCGAATTGCAAATTCGCTGGAACGGATGATGACATAATTGCGCCCGGTCGATGGGTCTTTGTACTTCTCTAAAATCTGTTCTTCCATTGTGTTGATTTTTAATTTTTTCATTCTCATATAACGGTTTGGAGCCTTTTGGGCTGCGTTTTTATCGTTTCAACAAAGCCGTAAAGGTCCAATGGTGAGTGTAATAGGGGAAAACGCTATCTGTAATTTTGGTTTAATTTGCATAGAGCTTTTTCCAACTATCGTGCCTGAGAATGTGTGAAAAAGCGTACATTTGCAGCCATGTTTTTTAAGCAACAAAAATGAAAGCACACACTATGGCAATGGCAACCGTCTTGGTGCTGACAGGGCTTTCGCTGGCAAGCTGCGCAAACTGTCAAAAGCCAAACGAGAATATGGAAACAAAAAGAGGCAAAGTAATTGGCATTGGAGGTGTATTCTTCAAGAGCCAAGACCCTGAAAAGGCAAAGCAGTGGTATGAAGACCATCTGGGCATAGAGAACGGCCCTTACGGACACGTGTTCACTTGGTATCACAACAAGGATGGTGAAGTTGAAGGCCAAACCGTATGGACACCCTTTGAATCCGACACTGACTATTTCGGCGACAATGACATGATGATCAACTACATCGTCGACGATATGGATGCCATTGTTGAACGATTGCGCAAAGAAGGCGTGAAGTTCGTTGATGAGGTTACGGGTTACGAAGGTTTGGGCAAGTTCGTACACATAGAGGACAATGAAGGCCGCCGAGTTGAGCTTTGGGAACCAGTAAAATAAGATAGATGGAAACAAGAAAACAATTTGCAGTGGAAAAGAAGCGTTGCGGCCTGAACTGCGCACAAGCTGTATTATGCACTTATGCTGACATCGCCGGAATAGACGAAGAGACTGCCCTACGCCTTGCAGGTCCTTTCGGCGGTGGTATGGGAACTATGGAGGGAACCTGTGGAGCCATCGTCGGCGCTGGACCCCCGTTCTTCCGAATTTGCAATTCGGAAGCGTTGAGAAGGGGAAATTTGCAATTTCCGCATGAGAATCGTAGAGACGTGCCGAGTGATGAGGCGCGTCTCTACGTGTTTTATGGGGCGGCTGCCACGGTGCGGCAGTCCTACACAATGTTCAAAAATCCATGTTCGACTGCGCCACAATCTGTTTCGTATCAGGATTAAATGCAGTCAAATTACCCAAGCCGGGCTTGTCGGTCACATAAACGCCGTTGTCCAAGGCAATGAAGTCGTAATTGCCGTTTTGCTCAATCACCATGTTCATGAAACTGTAGTCGACGGGGATGTGCCCGTGGATGATTTTCTTGCCGTGGCTCTTGCCGAAGTCAACCTTGAACTTGCGCGTCCACATCATGCTGTGCGTGTCCTCAAACGGGTCGGCGATGCCGAAGTTCATGCCGGCGTGGACCAAGATGTAGTCTTCCAACTCGATGTAAGGCACGCAGGCGTTCATCCAGTCGATATACATCTTGGGGATTTCCCTCGGGTGCTTCACCCCGAAGCTCTCCAAGGTGGCCTTGGCTCCCACGGCTTCCCAGTCTTTCTGCTCCTGGTGTTTGCCGAAGAGTTTCTTCTTTTGGTCGGCTTCGTAGGCCTTCACGCACATGTCCTCGTGGTTGCCCTTGATGAAATGCACATCGTATTCCTCCTTTTGCAGGTGCATCAGGTAGTCGACGACGCCTTTCCCGTCGGGGCCACGGTCGATGTAGTCGCCCAAAAAATAGAGTTGGTCGTTTTTCGTCACCTTGAGCATGTTCTCAAGCAAGGTCTTCAAGGTGCGGGCGCAGCCGTGAATGTCGGGGATGATCCAGCGTTGTGACATCAGAACAAGTTATTGAGGTTCAGTGATTCATATTGTTTGCGAAGGCGTTTCATGAAGCTCCAGCGCACGTCGGAGAGCCAGCGGCGGAAGAGCTCGCCATAGTCGACCAGCATGTCGTAGGAGAAATAGAGCAGCACCGTTCCCAACAAGGCCCACGGCCAATGCAGGTTGCAGAACAGCGCGATGGTGCCGGCCACGAAGATGATCGGGAAGAGCACAAACCGCACGCCAAAGCTGACGGTGTTGCCGAAGGCGGGGTCTGTCAGTTGCTTGCGGATGATCCAGGTGGTGAGCCAAACGGGCAGGGTGACAGCAGCCGAGGCCACATAGTAGGGCAGGCCCAAGAGCAGCACTGCCGCCCTCCACAGTGAGTTGAAGAAGGGGTATTTCTTTGTCACCGACATCACCGAGACCTTGTTCTTCTTGCGGTCGTCGGCAAACTGCAGCACGCGCTCGAAGAGGTTCTTGGCTTCCTCTGGATGTTCCTCCCTGAATTTCAGCACCTTGTCGACGATGGCACGGTTGCGGAGCATCTTCTTGTAGAGTCCGCCGGCGCGTTTCTCGTTCTTCATCTTCACGATTTCCCAAATGGCGTCGTAGTCGTCGTCGTCGGGGATGTAGGTGAACAGCTTCGATATTTCGTCGCTGAGCTGGCTTTTCAGCAGGTTGATGTTGGCGGCCTCGTTCTCCTCGGTGGTATGCTTGAAGAAGTCGGTCACGTTGATGGCCTTGCCGAAGTTGATCATCGCCGTCGAGCGGTAGCGGAAGTAGTCGCCGTATTCGATGGCGGTGGGGATGATGTAGACGGGGCTTTGGTCGCCAAACTGCTTGTTGGCATCCACTGCGATGTGGAACAGCCCTTTGCCCAAGCGCAGCAGCGAGTGCTTGGTGCGATGCATTCCCTCGGGAAAGATGTAGAGGTCGACATGGTCGTGGATGACGTCGACGGCCTTGTTGAGCGAATCGTCGTTTTGGCGTACTGCCGCCACGCCGTTGCGGATGCGGAAGATGGGCAGGATGCGGAAAAAGTTCAAGAGCTTTGCGACGACAGGGTTCTTGAAGATGTCGCCCCGCGCGATGAACACCTTCCTCATGTTGTCCGACGACAGCAGCACCAAGGCATCCATCAGCGTGTTGCTGTGGTTGACACCGAAAATCATGGCACAGCCTTTCGGCAGGTTCTCTTTCCCGTGCACCTCAAAACGCCGGTAGGCTCGCCTCGTGTGCCAGTTGACATAGGGCAGTAAAAACGAGTACCAAAAGTCAGGATCTTGTATCTTTTTGGCCATTTTAATTCAAAAAAAAAGTGGACAAAAGTACGAAAATAACCTAAATAGTTGGATTTTTTTCCGCAAATGGGATTATTTTCCTAATTTTACCGCCCCTAAGCCTTATGAAATGAAGATAAAATCACTGTTTGTCCTTGTCGTGCTGACGCTTTTCTGGGTCTTGACCTCGTGCCAAAACAACCTCCCGACAAAGGACGCTCCCGTGACCGAACGCGACACGCTGACGGCATTGCAGCATGTGCAGGAAAGAGGGAAGCTCGTGGCTGTCACCAATTGCGAAATCATCAATTACAATACCGAAAACGCCACGCCCTCAGGCTTTGAGTATGAGCTGCTTAGCGACTTCTGCAAAGCCAATGGCCTTGAACTCGAGATGCGCGTCAACGAGAACCTCGACTCGTGTTTCATGATGCTCGACTCGTGCCAGGTCGACATCGTTGCCGTGGGCATCGGGGCCAACCGCGAGATGAAACGCCGCTACCTGCTCACCGACCCCATCCTCATGCAGAAGAGCGTGCTCGTGCAACGCCTGCCCAAGGACTGGAACCAGATGTCGACGGCCAACGAGGTGGAAAGCCAGCTGTTGCGCTCGTCGGTCGACCTGGCGGGCAAGACCATCCACCTGCCGCAAGGCAGCCACGAAATCGTCTTGTTGCAGCATCTCGCCGAGCAGATTGGTGACACCATCTACATCGTGGAGTGCGACAGCCTCAACAGCGTCGACTTGGTGAAGGCCGTCTCGTCGGGACAAATCGACTACACCGTGGTCGAGGAATACGTGGCACGCATGGCCTCCATCGGCCTCAAGGGGCTTGACACCAAGCTCAACGTCAGCGTCGAGCAGCCGCTCGGCTGGGCCTTGTGCAATCACGATGGCGACTCGTCGCTCCTCATGGCCCTCAATGGCTGGATCGATGGCTTCGAGCAACGCAACCTCAACCGCATTCTCGCCAAATATGTCAATAAGGGCAATGTGTTCGGAAACCGCAAACCCAAGGAGGGTGAGCTCTCGGGCTTCGACGGCATCATCAAGAAGACGGCGAAGGACATCGGCTGGGACTGGCGACTGTTAGCCTCGCTCATCTATCAGGAGTCGCGTTTCAGGATGGACTTGGAGAGCGAGAAAGGGGCTTTCGGCCTCATGCAGCTCATGCCCGTGGTGATGGAGAAATACGGCATCGACTATGACGCCACGCCCGACGAACAGCTTCGCGCCGGCGGGCAGCTGATCAGCTTCCTCGACGATTGCCTCGAAAACAAGGTGGCCGACAGCGCCGAGCGCGTGAAGTTCGTGTTGGCGGCCTACAACTCAGGTCTCGGCCATGTGTATGACGCACAGCGCCTCGCCTCGAAATACGGCAAGTATCCCGACGTGTGGGACAACAACGTCGACTATTTCATCCTCAACAAGTCGAAGAAGCAGTATTACAACGATACCTGTTGCCATGCGGGCTACCTGCGCGGCACCGAGACCTACCGCTTCGTCGAAGAGGTCTTGGACAGGTTTTATCAGTATCAAGCCACATATAATTAATTTACAAGGGTTCTTGAGCCTTTAGCCTGTCGGAAGGCCGAAGACCCGTCCTAAAAGAAAGAAAACTATGAAACGTTTTTACACTGTCTTGATTGTCGGCATTTTGGCCATGTTTTGCTCGTCAAGGGTCTTTGCCCAAAGCTTCAATGCCGGACTCATTGTTGGCCCGACGTTCTGCCAGGTGGATGGCGACAACTATGCGGGCTTCCACCAATTGGGCTTCACTGCGGGCGCCTATGCCAATCTGCCCATCGACGACTATTTCTCGGCACAGATGGAACTGAAGTATTCGCTCTTTGGTGCCCATTCGTCCGACAAGGAGGTGAACGAGTACGGCTACAACGCCTACAGCCACCGCCTGCATTATGCCGAGATTCCCTTGATGCTGCGCTGCAATTTGGGCTTCTTCAGGGCCGATTTCATCACTCTGGAGCTGGGTGTCAGCGCCGACGTGCGCCTGCGTTCCACCGAAGATACTAACGGTGATTTCCAGGTGACCACCAACCGTTGGAACGCCTTCTCGGCCACGGCCAACGCAGGCATACATTTCGCCTTCAACGACCATTTGGGTCTTGGCGCCCGCTATATGTATTCGGTGGTGCCTATCCGCTTCACGGGCAACCCAGGGTGGTTCTACAATCAGTATTATAATAAGGTGGTGCAGATTACGCTTACCTACAACCTTAACTCTCCTTTGAGATAAATGCTTCATTGTCGCAAACAGCGCCCCGTAGTTCGGCACTTGCAATAAACTCAATATTCCGCTTCAATCCCTCAAAACCAGCTCGTCGCACGGCTGAATGCTTGAATAGGGCATCAAAGGTTTCTTTGTCGAGGTTTTTCCAATCTTCGGCTTTCATGGCCAACAGCTGCTCAGAGGGCTGGAAATCAGGCTCTTGGTTGGGTAATGAGAACCTGTTGTAGGGGCAAACGTCCTGACAGATGTCGCAGCCGTACATCCAGCCTTGGAATCTTTCTTGGTCAAGTCCTGCCAAACTTCCTTTGTATTCGATGGTCAAGTAGGAGATGCACTTGCGCGCGTCAATGTGGAACGGGCTCTCCAATGCCCCTGTGGGACAAGCATCTATGCACTTGGTGCAGCGTCCGCAGCGGTTGGTCAAGACATGACCAGTTTCGGTTAAGTCGAGCGGCAGGAAGAGGTGCCCGATGAAGAAAAACGAACCTCCACATTGTCGCAAACTGCGTCCCGCAGTTTGGTTTTTCCAGTGCAACTGACTGCGAGACGCAGTCAACGACATTGGGGGATGTATCAATAATGTGTTTTTCCCGATGAATCCCAAGCCACATCTGACAGCCCATGCGCGGTCGAGAACGGGTGCGGAGTCGACGAAGATGCGCACGCCATCGAGCTTGCCTGTCCGTGTCTCGATGCGTTCCAAAAGCTGGCGCAGCTTGCGTTTCAGCACGTCGTGGTAATCGGTGCCATAGGCGTATTTGGCAATCTTGTAGTGCTTGCCGTCGCCCAAGGTCTGTTTCGGGAAATAGTTGTAGAGTACGGTGACGATGCTCTTTGTGCCTTCCACCAAGAGGCGGGGATCGTAGCGTTTCTCGCGGTTGCGGGCGAGGTAGCCCATTTCGCCTTCGCGATGGCCTTCAAGCCATTGCTCCACATGCACCGACTCTTCATTCAAGGCATTCGCTTGGGCGATGCCGCACGCGTCGAAGCCCAATTGCTTGGCTTCAGCAATAATCCATTGGGAGGCGGTTTGCGTCATTGCGAGAAGGAACGACGAAGCAATCTAGTAATTGAACAAGTTCTCTGGACTGCTTCGTGCCTCGCAGTGACGCAAAGCAACCACAAGCAATCCTTACCAAATCAGAACGGCGCGAAGGTGATGCCCACCGACAGAGGGTGAAACACGGGCGCATCATGTCCGACCGAAAACGTCTGGTTGATTTGGTAGGCTGCAAAAACGCTCACCCATTTCCAACCCACACGCAGGGTGGCTGAGTAGGCCAAACGCTCCACGTTGTTGATGTAGAGCAGCTTCTCGTTCACTGTGGCGCCACTTTCGTCGGTCAGCGGGTTACCCTCGCCGTCGGGGCCGACGTATCTGGTCTTGGTGGCCACCATGATGCCGACCTTGAAGCCCACGCCAATCTTCACCTGGTCCTTGATGCGGAAACGCAGCTCCAGCGGAATATCGGCATAGGTGGGGCTCACTTTATAACGCTTGAAACCCTCCAAGTCGCGGAGCGACTGGTAGGTGAAGTTGCCGGTGGTGTAAGGGTTGAGGATGCGCGTGTAGGAGAAGTAGTTGTGCGACGTCATGCCAACGCCGATGCTCACGGTATGATTGGCGCTTTCGCCCAAGGGGAAGTTGTAGGTGAGGGCGAAGCTCACGCCTTGGTTGAAGCCGCGCGGGTCCCAGTTGTCGCTCGGGGCAAGCTGGAAGTCGCTGAACAGGTCGAGGCCAAAGGTGACCTTCTTGTCGGTCTTGTTGGCGATGAGTTGCGCGAACGAAGTCGCCGAAATGACCAATGCAATGAGGGTAAATAATGCTTTCTTCATATGATAATACTATGTGTTTCTACCTGAAAACTGATAACTCCTAACTCCTAACTCCTAACTCCTGAACAATGGACATGCGTTCGTCGAGCAACCGGTTGATTTCCTCGTCCGAAAGGTCGGGCTGGCGCAGCTGGTCGTCGATGGCGGCGAGGTGGGCCTCCAAGTTCTCGGTGGTGCCAGGAATGTCGGTCAGTTGCTTCTCTTTGTTGACGGGCGGCTCAACGGGCGTGGCGGGTGGGTTAGGCGTTTGCATTGGCATGCCGGGGATGTTCTTCAGCTGGCCCATCACCATGCCCACCATCTGTTTCGTGAAAGGATCGAGTTTGTAGATTTCCACCTTCATGTCGTCCTTCAGCTCGTCGAAGTCTTCGAGAAACATTTTCAGCTGTTCCTTTTGCTCTTCCGTAATGCCTGGGATGGCGTCAAGGTCTTGTCCCTCCATCATTTTCTTGAACATGTTGAGGAGGTCGTCGAGTCCGTTATTGAGGTTGTTTTCGTCCATATTTTAAAAAGTGTAGGGACGCAACGCTTGCGTCCTGATTAATGTCAACGACACGGCAAAAACCGTTCCGCGTGCAAAATAACGAAATTTTCGTGGAATGATTGCGACAAATTGCCAGTTTTTTCCGAATATTGCAACGCAAAACCAAGCCCCGAAGGGGCGATAAGATGTCATCGGGGATTTCAATCCCTGCTCAATAACGTCAGACAAAATGGATTTCAAAACAATAAAAGTACAATTGGGCGAAAGCATGGCATGGGTCAACCTCGACCGCCCCGAGGTGCGCAACGCGCTGAATGCCGAACTGATAGGCGAACTGACCGAGGTCTTCGATTGGCTCAACAGCCGCTCCGACATCCGCGTCATCATCCTCAAAGGCAATGGCAAGGCTTTTTGTGCGGGTGCCGACTTGGCCTACATGAAGGATATGGCGGGCTATAGCTACAACCAAAACATCGCTGATGCCGAAAGGCTCTCCAAACTGTTCCAAACCATATATTTCTGCAACAAAGCCGTCATCGTCGATGTGCATGGCGCCTGCATCGGCGGGGCTAATGGCATCATCGCTGCCGC
>DGXB01000054.1:0-26310 GCA_002396205.1 Bacteroidales bacterium UBA4243 | reverse complement strand
AATGGCATCATCGCTGCCGCCGATATTGTCATTGCCGAAAAGGAGACCAAGTTTGCTTTTTCCGAGGTGCGTTTGGGCATCACGCCTGCCACGATTTCGCCTTTCGTGGTGGCCAAAATCGGCAACGCCGCCGCCAAGGAGCTGATGCTGACAGGCCGTCGTTTCACCGCAGCCGAGGCCAAGGATTTCCGCCTGGTGAACGTGGTTGCCGACGAATCGGAGATGATCGACACCGAGCGTCAATACATCGAGCATTTCCTGCAAGCCTCACCCGATGCCATCGCCGAGTGCAAGAACTTGCTTCGCATGGTGAGCGGCACCGACGACCCATTCAATCCTGTTTTCTATCAAACCTCGTTAGCCATCGCCAACCAGCGCATCTCAAAGGCAGGCCAGGAGGGCATGAAGGCGTTTTTCGAGAAACGGAAGCCGGAGTGGGCATAAAAAATGCTTCCAACTCTGCGGAATCTATCAAAAAAAAGGCACTTTCCGCAGCGTTCAAGGGGTGTTTTTCCGAAAATCTTGCTTCTGTTTTTTGGCTGTTCGATGGATTTTTTTTACTTTTGCCTCAAATATTAAACCCGAATTGAATCATGAAGAAATTTGCAGTAATTCTTTCAGGCTGCGGTCACAAGGACGGCAGCGAAATCCACGAAGCCGTTACTTTGTTGCTTTCCATCAGCCAACATCATTGTGAATACCAATGCTTTGCACCCAATCGTGCCCAGCGTGACGTCGTCAACCACCTGACGGGTGAAGCCGTCAACGAGGAACGTAACATCCTTGCCGAAGCTGCTCGCATCGCGCGTGGGAATATCTTGCCCATCGAGGAATACAAGGCCGAAGACTTCGACGGCCTGCTCTTTAGTGGTGGCTTCGGTGCGGCCAAAAACCTTTGCAATTATGCTTTCAAAGGTGCCGACATGGAAGTGCAGCCCGACGTGGCTCGTGCCATCATTGAGACACGCGAAGCCAATAAACCCATTGGTGGCATGTGCATCGCCCCCGTGATGTTCGCCAAGCTGCTGCCTGGCGTGTGCGTCACCTTGGGCAACGAAGGCACGCCCGATGCCGACAACATCCGTTCTATGGGTGCTTACCATGTGCAAACCGAGCACGGCGACGTTTGTGCCGACAACGAGTTGTTGGTCTTTACCACGCCGGCTTATATGCTCGACGCGACCATCAAGGATGTGTATGACGGTGCCTACAATCTGATAGATGCCATCGTCGACACATTAGACGGGAAGCGCGACTGATGGTCGGACAACTTTATTATTAATGAGACAGGGGCGGCCTTGCGGTCGCCCTTGTCTTGTCTATGTTCGCATTGCAGTTATCTGCGTCCTGAGCCTGAGCCGCTGCGGGTCGAGCTGCTGGAGGTCGCTGAGCCTGTCGAAGTGCCACTGCTACGGGTGCTGCTTGAACCGCTGTTGACGCTACTGCTGCTGCTTGAGCTGGAACTTCTTGTGGTCGCTGAACCTGTCGAAGTGCCGCTGGGGCGTGAGTTGCTGCTTGAACCGTTCACTCGGCTGCTTGGGCTGCTGTTGCCCGTGCGACCGGTCGCTGAGCCTGTCGAAGCGCCATTGCCGACTCTGCTGCTGCTCGATCCCGTGTTGCCTGTGCGACTGCTGTTGCCGCTGGCTGAGCCTGTCGAGGTGCCGCTGGGGCGACTTGTGGAGCCAGAGCTGCTACCTACGCGTCTGCTGCTTGATCCACTGCCGCTGACCGAGCCTGTCGAAGAACCGCTGTGGCTGCTGCCAGAGCTCATGCTGCCTCCGTTGGCCTTGGGGCGGACCGTTGCGCTCGGTGCAGTTTCGCTGTTGCTGGGCGCTGCGGGTGGGTTGCTGTTCACCTCGGGGTGGGTAGCAGGATAACCGCCGTTGTTGCTGTGGTAGCCGTAGGTGTGGTGCATCGGGTTCATTGGAGGCGGAGGCGTGCCCGGACCATGGCCAGGAGGCGGGGGCATGGGCGGACGATAGCCGTCGTAGTAGTAGCGGTAGATGCCGGGACGGGTGTAGTAGTGCACGCGTGGCGGTGCGCTGATGACCACCCAGCGCTCGGTGCGCGGTCCGGCCCAATAGAAGCTGATAGGCTCGAAGTATTCGAAGGTGGTGAAGCTGTAGAGTTCGTCGCCAAGCTCGTAGTAGGGCATTACGGTGAAGCCGATCCCACGGTCGATGCGGTGCGATGGGATGCTGATGGCGATGCGCTTGATGCTGCCGGGACGGACCCTGACGTACTTGTTGGCATAATAGTAGCCGTAGTCGGGGTCGAGGTAGAGGTAGACGTTCCCTCTGTAGGTGTAGTCGCCGATGTTCTCCACGTCGTAGTAGACCGTGATCGAGTTGTAGTTGTACACCATCACGGGCTGTGAAACCAGGGCGAGTTCGGGCGGATAGCCGGTGGCTGCTTTTGCTGCGATGGATCCCACTGCCAGCAGGATGCTCATCAGGATGTTCTTGGCTTTCATAGTGGTGATTTTTTGAGGGTTAAACGTTTATGTTGGTTTTCACCTTATCACCATACCAAAACCGTGCCAAATTTACTTCTCCGTCACCCTCGTGGTCGTTCCATAGTCAATTTCAGGATGTTGAGCCAAGTATTCCAATATCAAGTCGTTGGAACCGCGGAAGGTCGACGTGCCATCGTCCTCGTGCGGGTAGTCGAACACGCTTGTCATATAGCTGTTCATCACCACGCTGTATTTGGCATTCATTTCAAGCGGTTTGCCGTTCTCCAAGATGACTTCAATGTCGGTCATCTCACCGTTGTCGTCCACCTTATAAGAATAGGAGCATCCCGAGCAGTAGATGGGGCCGCCGTCGGTGACGAAACAGCACTTCATCAGGTCGATGATTTCCTTGCCGCTGAGCGTGAAATGGATGATCTCGTTGTCGAACGGGTCGAGGGCGAAGATGTCTTTCAGCGTGACGGGGCGGGCCGAGAGCGTGTCGAAACGCACGCCGCCTGGGTTCTGGAAGCCCATGTCGGAGCCGGTCGTGTAGCGGATGGCATCGGTCATCAGGCAGCCGAGCGATTCGTAGTTGTCAATGGGTGTCAAGTTGGTTGTCACCACCTTGCGGAAGTATTCGTTGCTGTTGTATTTGTCCACCATGGCTTGCACCTTGGCGTTGCGTTTCGGGAAAGTCCTGACGGGAAGCAGCTCCGACTCAGTATTGACTAATTTGCCATTACGGAATGTGAAGGTGCTGAGCGTCACATATTTGACTTTTGCTTCGGCTTGCGTGACCAAAACGCCGTTCACCATCACTTTCCCGTTTTCGCCTACGCGGGTGTGCGAATGTCCGCCAAAGATGGCGGCCACTTGCGGGAATTTGGCGGCCACCTCGCGATCTTCCTCATGGCCGAGATGGGTGAGCAGGAAGATGGCGTTGCAGTCTTTAAGAGTGTCCAAGTATTGTGGCAACACTTCCTCGAAAGGCACGAAGTGGGAGCCATTGGCGTTTTTCGGGTGGAAGTCGGGGAGGCCGTTCAGACCGAGTTGGATGCCACCGATGACACCGATTTTCAGGCCATCGCGTTCAAAGGTTTCGTAAGGCTTGCAATTGGGCATTTGCAGCGTGTCGTCGAAGGTGACGTTGGCGCACACAAAGGGGAACTTGGACCAAGTGAGCACATTGCGCAGGGCGATGGGACCGCCGTCCCACTCGTGGTTGCCAAAGGCCGACAGGTCGAAGCCGACGGCGTTCATCAGTTCATACATGGGCTTGGATACCTCTTCGTAGCGGTCGTTGATGGGGTTGCCCGATCGGTTGTCGCCCGCGCCGAATAGCAACAGGTCGGGATACACTGAGCGAAGGCTGTCGATAAGGCCGGCCAACTGCGGGAAGTTGTCGATATTGGCGTGCATGTCGTTGGTCGAAACGACGTGGATTTTCTGCTCCTTGGGTTGGCACGAGGCAAGGACGAAGGCTGCGGCGAAGGCCGTCAGCATGATGCGTAAAATTTTCTTCATGGCTTTCAGCGGTTTACGTAGATTTTTGAGTTGGCACGCAGCGAGCCGTCCAAGTCGATGACGTTGCCGTAGGCGTCTTTCACTGTGATGCCCTCGAGGTTGAGCGGCAGGTTGTTGGCGCGGCAGTAGGCCAGCACCACTGATTTCACCTTTGCGCCATAATAAGTGCGCACTTCGGTGTCGTTGACGAATGCTTTCATATCAGTTGTCAGTTTGGAGTTGTCGGTTTTCAATTGAAAATACAAGCTACAAAATTACGGTTTTTTTGTAAAAAAAGAGGCTTTTTTGGTTTTTTCTGTATTTTTGCGCCATCAATTCTAAAATCGTACTACTATGAAAATGGAAGGAAGAAGAACCAGCGCCAACGTCGAAGACCGTCGTGGAAAAGGTGCTGCAACCGCAGGCGGAATCGGCATCGGCGGTATCATCATTGCTTTGTTGGCTTATTTTCTAACAGGCCGCGCTCCCGATGTGCAGTCGTTAGGCGGCATGGCTGGAGGCGAAACCCAGAGTGAATACGTCCCCACAGCGCAAGAACAAGAGTTTGAACTTTTTGCATCGCAAATCTTAGCCTCGACCGAGGACGTTTGGACGGCGGAGTTCGCGAAGTATAACGCCCAATACCGTGCCCCTAAGATGGTGATTTTCAAAGGCTCGGTGCAAAGCGGCTGCGGCAATGCCTCATCGGCCACAGGTCCGTTCTATTGCTCGGCCGACGAGAAGCTCTATCTCGACCTCGACTTCTTCAACGAGATGCAACGGTCGATGGGCATCAAGGGCGACTTCGCATGCGCCTACGTCATCGCCCACGAAGTGGGTCACCATATCCAGCACTTGCTCGGCACCCTCGATGAAAAGCATCAGCAGATGGCTCGCATGAACGAGGTGGACAGAAACAAGATGAGCGTCCGCATCGAGCTGCAAGCCGACTACTATGCCGGCGTTTGGGGACATCATGAGCAGAAGATGTTCGGCTCGCTCGAAGACGGCGACCTCGAAGAAGCCATCAACGCAGCCAAGAAAATCGGTGACGACTACCTGCAACGCCAGGCTGGCTATCGCGAGGTGAAGAGCGACCTCTTCACCCACGGCACCTCGCAACAGCGTATGCGTTGGCTCAAGCGCGGCCTCCAGTCGGGCGACCTCAGCTTGGGCGACACGTTTGAGATTCCCGAGAGCCAATTGTAAAGGATTGATTCGCAACGCGTGAGTGTCGTTGTGAAGAATGAAGCAACGGGACGCGTGACTTTTGGACTGTAATGGTTCAAGAGTTGCGCGTCTTGTTTTTTTGTGCCTTGCGTCCAAAATACCAAATCTGCCAGCTGTTGAACAGGTTTTGGAACACGGAATAGAAAGCCAAATAAACCGATGCCAAAGGATGGAGGTAGTGGTTGGCCATCCAGATGCCCATGGCCGAGTTCTTCTGGCCTAAAAGCTGCCCTCCGGCGATGGTGTCGCCGTATTTGTGGCCAATCCATTTGCCTAAGCCAAACTGGATGACACAGAACAGCAAGGCGGAGACGCCGAGCCACATGATGCTGTACAAGTTGCCCTTGCCGTGCAGGAAGATGAAGTCGATGGTTTGGCCCAAGGTGAGAAACAAGGCCACGGCCCACAGATAGAACGCCAAGCCTTTGAAACGGGCCACCACCGCATTGGCTTTGGGCCAGGCGATTTGCAAGGCCAAGGCCACAAAGAACGGCAGCCCGATGACCGTGCCCACACGCCTGAGGATTTGCAGGAACGAGGCCCAGAAAGGCATGTCCTGGTTCACCCCGATGAACGAGAAATAGATGGGCGCAACGATGGAAATCACCAAGTTGCCGATGACGGTGTAGGAAGTCACCGTGTTGCGGTCGGCCCCGAGCATCGTGCTCACCACCGCCACCGAGGCCGCCACGGGACAAAGCACGCCAATCAGTATGCCTTCGGCCACAATCTCGTTGACATTCAACCCTCTAAGCAATGAATAACAACCCACGCTGACCACCACCTGGAAAAGGATGATCCAGATGAACAGCGGCTTGAAACGCAGCTTCCGGATGTCGACGGCACAGAAGGTGAGCAACAGGATGGTGAAGATAATGTAGGGCACCACCACGTTGAAGGCGGCACAATATTCGTGGAGCAACAGCCCTAAGATGATGGCTATCGGGAGGACATATTGGCGTATCTTGTTGGCTATGACAATGATTTTTTGCATCGAAATCCGGTTTGGGGCTGCAAAATTGCGAAATTAATCCGTACCTTTGCAGCCCTAATCGATAAATTCACGAAATATGAACCACAATAACGCAACGAAATGAAAATGCACCACATCCTCATCGCCGCCTTGGCCTTCGGCCTTTGCAGCTGCGGCAACAACACCGAAAAACAAGACAACACAAACAACGAACCCATTAACGAACCTATGCAAGAAGAACAAACGACAAAACCTGTGGTCTACATGACCAAAGACATCAGCCCCGAAGGCTTGGTGAAGATTTACGAAGCCCTCGGCGTGAAGCCTGCCGACGGACAACGCGTGGCCGTGAAGATCAGCACCGGCGAATTGGGCGGACACAACTACCTGAAACCTGAGCTCATCAAGGACCTGGTGAACACGGTGAACGGCACCATCGTGGAGTGCAACACCGCCTACGGCGGCTCGCGCCAGGACGTGAAGAAACACTGGGAGACCATCAAGGAGCACGGCTTCATGGACATCGCCAAGGTCGACATCATGGACGAGTTCGGCGAGATGCAAATCCCTGTGGAAGACACCACCTACATCAAGTATGACATCGTGGGCGACCACTTGGCCAACTACGACTTCATGGTCAATCTGGCCCACTTCAAGGGCCATGCCATGGGCGGCTTCGGCGGCGTGCTGAAGAACCAGAGCATCGGCGTGGCCTCTACAGGCGGCAAGGCCTACATCCACTCCTGTGGCTACACCACCGACCCTGCCGAATGTTGGAGCCACATCGAGAACCAAGACGGTTTCCTTGAGTCGATGGCCGCCGCCGCACAAGGCGTCCACAACTACTTCAAGCAAGAAGGCAAGGAGATCGTCTACATCGACGTGATGAACAACCTCTCGGTCGACTGCGACTGCGATGCGCATCCCGCCGACCCTGAGATGAAGGACGTGGGCATCTTGGCCTCCACCGACCCCGTGGCCTTGGACCAAGCCTGCATCGACCTCGTGTTCAACTATCCCAACGCTGAAGGCGACGACGCTACGGCCTTGATCAACCGCGTCAACCGCCAACACGGCATCCACATCCTCGAACATGCCGCCAAGATCGGCCTCGGCGTGCGCGAATACAACCTTGTCAACATTGACGAAGCCAAGTAATCCATCAACGCTTATCGGGCACCTCGCTTGTTTCGGTGCCTACTGCATCTTTGGGTTCAACATCATCTGCTGCAAGAACATCTCCAACGCAGGTGTGTTGAGCCCAATGGATTTGTTTTGCCTGAGGGCGACGGGCGCCACCATCCTGTTTTGGCTCGTGTCGCTCTTCATGCCCAAGGAAAAGGTGGACCCAAAAGACCTGCCCAAGATTTTCGTGGCCTCCATGCTTGGGCTTTACCTCACCCAAATCAGCTTCCTGAAAGCCGTCACGATGACAACCTCCATCGACTTGAGCATTGCCAACACCAGCACGCCCATCCTGACCATGATTGTGGCTGCCATAGTCTTGAAAGAACCCATCACGGGCAAGAAAATCGGTGGCATTTTGGTGAGCCTTGCCGGTGTCTTGATTTTGGTTTTCAACTCGGTGGGCCTCGGTGGCGGCGCGTCGGAGACCAAGCCGATGGGCATCGTGTTGACCATCGTCAATGCGCTCACGTTTGCCCTGTATCTCGGCATTTTCCGTCCGCTGATTTCGAAATACAACGTGGTGACTTTCATGAAATGGATGTTCCTGTTTTCAATGCTGATGGCCCTGCCGTTCAACGCGCGGCATCTCGTCAGCGTGCCGTTTGGCCAGATGGAGGGCAAGGTGCTTTGGCAGGTGGCCTTTGTGGTGGTTTTTGCCACTTTCGTCGCCTATTTCCTTATCCCCGTCGGGCAAAAACGCATCCGCCCTACCTTGGTCAGCATGTACAACTATGTGCAGCCCACCATCGCCACCATCATCAGCATTGCCATCGGTTTGGACAAGATGACGTGGCTCAAGGTCGTGGCCATGGTTTTGGTCTTTGGTGGCGTTTACATCGTCAACCAGAGCCGTGCGGCTACGCACTAAACATGTAGAGACGGCGCAAGCACCGTCTCTACAAACAAAACCATGAAAAAAACGAATTTGATTTATTCCTTCACGAACCTCATAGTTTCCGTGGCATTCCTCGTTGTCAGACGGACGACATAGGTTCCAGCAGGCAGGTTGGTGGTAGTGATTTCGGCCTTGTCGCCACAATCCTTTTGGCTGTAAACGAGGGCACCTATCACATTGTAAATCTCGATGTTGTCGATGGCCTCTTGCGCCTCGATGGTCATTTTGTCGCTGACGGGGTTGGGATAGATGGTGAAGGTCCCTGAGCCAGTCGAAGGGCCGTTTTCTTCCACATTGGTCACTTCGGCTTCGGCATACACTGGTTCGGAAATGCAGACCTGCCCATCGAAGTGGTATTCTGCGGTCAGCTTGTAGTTGTATGACCCGATGCCCATAGCGTCGTAATAGCTGTAATTGAACATGCCTTGCGGAACGATGTTTTCGACCAGTTCATAGTTTTCGCCGCCGTCGGTCGAACGGTAAAGGTTAAAGTACTCCGGAAGGATGGACATCGTAGCGAAGTGCCATTCCAATTGGATACCATAGTTTTCTTCATCCTCGTAAACATACTCTGCGGTGAAGGTTGAAGGCGCATCGCAGGGAATGGTCAGCGTGACGCACGATTCGTCGGAGGGTTCGGAATCGCCTTGAGGACATTCTGAGACCACTGTGTAGCAGTATTCGCCATAGTACAACTCTGTGTCTCTATAGCTGTTGTAGGGGAACCCCCACACGATAAGTTCCCCGTTGCGGTAGATTTTGTAGGTTTCAACATTCGGGACGGGCGACCAACTAATTTCGATGTCGGTAAAGAACGCCCATGAAGCGGTAACATCGTTTGGAGCCTCGCAGGGTGGAATAGCCTCAAAATGTGCCACATAAGCCGCCGATTCGGTCACGCTGAAGGTGTAAGTGGGGTTGGTAGAGACCTGTTGCCCGTTCTTGGTCCAATTGATAAAGGTGTAGTCTGAGGCGGGGTTGGCTGTCAAAGTGCAGCTTTGTCCGTAGGTGAATGTGCCGCCGCCTGTCACCGTGCCGCCATTGGTCGGGTCAGCCGTGGCGGTAATGGTGTAGGTTTGGGCTTGGAATTGCGCCACAAGGGTGCGGTTGCCCGTAACGGTGAAGCTGTAGCTTGCATTGGTCGAGACTTGCGTGCCGTTTTCGGTCCAGCGCACGAAGGTATAGCCCGTGGCCGGTGTAGCGTTGACGGTACATGATTGGCCTTGCTGGTAGGTGCCGCCTCCCGTGACGGTGCCGCCGTTGGTCGGGTTGGCCGAAACTGCGATGGTGTAGTTCACAGGTTGCGCTGTGAAGTTGGCCACCAAGGTGCGGTTGGCCGTGACGGTGAAGCTGTAGCTGGCTTGTGTGCTCACCACGCTGCCGTTTTCGGTCCAGTTGGTGAAAGTGTAGCCGCTGTTGGCTGTGGCATTCACGGTGCACGACTGGCCTTGTTGGTAAGTGCCGCCGCCGCTCACTTGTCCGCCGTTGGTCGGGTTGGCCGAAACGGTGATGGTGTACGATTGCGGTGCGCCACCCACGTTGATGTCTTGGATGTAAGGCTGGCGTTGTGGCTTGGTGACCACGATTCTCACTTGCGAGCCTGAGGTGATGCCGCTGTAAGCAACGTTGACTGAAGAACCATTGGCAGGCACCAAGGCGACGCCCTTCAGCACATTGTTTTGGGAGATGGCGACGTAGGAACCCGCTTGGGCGTTCACCATGAAATTGCCCGACCCTGCGGGGATGGTGGAGGCGTGGCTGACCGTGTTGGCCGTGGGATTCACGCGGTAGGGCATGATGGAGCCGTCGCCAAGGACGTGGTAGGCTTGCCAATAATAGGTCGGGTTCGAGCTGGTTTGATAGCCTCCTGTGCTGGCATAGCACACGGCGAGGTTGCCGAGGAAGACGATGGAGGAGACGGTGTTGTAGGTATCATCCATCCAGATGCCGTCATAAACGCCTGTGGCTGTGTTTTCCAAAGTGGGCGTTTGGCTGAACACATTGGTGGCGCCCACGCCGAAGTAATAGTCCTCATACCAATAGGTGTTGGGGCATGAGCCGATGTAGCTGTAGGCGGCCTTGTTCTCGGCACGAATCATGGCTTCGCCGAAGCAGGTTGAGTTGTAGCCGAAGTTGCCCGACAGGCAGCAGTTGCCCATGGCGAGGAAGTATTTGTTTGTGTTGGTCAGGGCGTTCACGCCGCTGTTGGTCAGCTGGGGTTGGTACCACATGTTGTTGTCGCCGTGGGCCGTGTAGTTGACGAAGCCGACGCCGGTGCTCAGGGCGTTGTAGCAGCCGTTGTATTGGCTTTGGTTGACGTGCGAGTTAACCTGCGTGAAGCCGTGGGCCGTATTATAATAATAGGTGGTGGCGTAGTTGACGGTGGGAGCACCGACGCGCGAAGTCCAATAGGAGTCCCAACCAGCGATGAGGGTCACGTTGTTGAGGTAGCTCGGGTCGGGCATGGTGTATTGCTCGTATTGCAAAATCTTATTGACGATTGCAGTGAGCTGCGTCGTGTTCTCTGCCGACATGCGGCTGTAGAACATGTCGGGGAAGTAGTCGTTGTCGACAGAGCCGTAATAAAGGTCTGTCACTTTCTGCGTGCTTGAGCCTGTGGTGTTAGGCACCTGAGCCACGTCGCCCACGAGAACCAAGAAGGTAGGCGTAGCACCTTGACTGACGCCCGTGTTGTAGAGGTTCTGCACATAGCTACGGATGGCGTTGTAGTTGCCACCGGCCTGTGCCGTTGTCACCACGTTCACGTCGATGCCTTTCTGTATCTTCCAGTTGATCCAAGGTTGCAGGGCACTGACGTAGTCTTGGGGTGTGACCACAATCATGCGGGTGGGATAGGCCATCAGGTCGGGGTGGTCGTCGTAAACGTCAAGGATCTGACGGTAGTTGAACATCTGGCGGTAGACGATGTCGAAATAGGGGCTGTAGGTGCTGAGCAGCATACGCTCGGTCTCGGCACGGTCGGCACCGTCGAAGCTCACTTCCACCTCGATGTCGTTGAACACGCGCAGGGTGTTGGAAGCCGGGTTGTAGCTCACGGGGTTGATGACCAGCGAGCCGATGCGGATGCCGCGCATGGTGCCTTGCACCTCTATCGTGGCCGTAGGTTCCGTGGCTAAGCTGCGGGTTTGGTAAGCCGAAGCATTGTAGACAAACTCGACCTCATCGGGGTTCTGGTCCTTGCGGACGGAAGGCTGGTGGGGCAGGAGCGTGCCGATGTCGTAGTCGCTCAGGTCGTAGTCCATCATGCTGTAGTCCAGCACCCTGACCTGTGGCGTGGCTCCGAAAGGCACGGCTAAAAGCTGGTGAGAGGCAGGCAGTTCGGGTGTGCCGATTTCGCCAGAGGCGTAGGTGCCTTCGATGGCGATTTCGGAGAAGGTGCCGCGTTCGGTGGCCACTTGCTGGCTCTCGATGGAGCCGTAGCTGAAGGTGGCGCGGAGTGAGCTGAAGTCGCTGTGCGTGATTTCGGCCTTCGACTCGCGGCGCAAATCGATGCGGCCATTCTGGGCCACGGCAAACATTGTACACATGGCCAAAACAAGGAGAAGAGATAGTTTTTTCATTTTGAACTAATTAATTTTGGTGTAATTTGAGCGCAAAAATAGGAAAAACAATCAAGTTTAGGGAGATTAATGGAGTTGAAAATGATTTTTTTTGAAAGATAAGGTACAAGTTTCGGAAATTAATCATACTTTTGCAGCAAAATATGAAAAATCATACTAATCACAAAAATCAAGTCATTATGTTAGAAGACAATGGAAAGTACATTTTCGGCGTGGTGAAAATGGGCGAGCGCGGACAAATCGTCATCCCCAAGGAAGCCCGCGAGGTTTATGGCATCAAGGCGGGCGACAGTTTGCTGGTGCTTGGCGACAAGAAAGGCATGGCTGTCGTGAAAACCGAGATTTTTCAGGACAAAATCGACGAAATGCTTGGGGAGGCTTGACCATGCAAAGGAAACACTGGATTGACAACCTGCGGTGGGTGACGGTGCTTTTGGTGCTGTTCTATCATGTCTTTTATTTCTACAACAACAAAGGAGTTTTTGGTGGCATTGGCGGTTTCGGTGATTATCCGGAATGTAAGCAGTATCAAGATGTTGTGATGTATATCCTTTATCCTTGGTTTATGCCGCTATTGTTTTTGCTGGCTGGCATCAGTTCGCGTTATGCGCTGCAAAAGCAATCGGGCAAGGAATGGTTCAGTTCGCGTACACGCAAATTGTTGGTGCCTAGTACGATAGGGCTCTTGGTGTTCCATTGGATGGTCGGCTATTTTAATACTGTTGTGGCTGCAAGAGAAGGCGTTTTTGATGGCGTGCCAGCAGTTGGCAAATATCTCATAATGGCTTTCAGCGGTACAGGTCCGCTGTGGTTCATCCAGGTGCTGTGGCTGCTGTGTATTGTGCTGCTTCTGGTGCGTGCTATAGACAGAAAAGACCGATTCTGGAATTGGTGCGGCAAGGCCAATCTCGTTGTCATTATCTTGTTGGGTGTGTTGTTTTGGGTGGGAGAGCAGACGATGGTCAAGAATCCTCGTCCGGAGTCTCTTGACGGTCTGTTAAACCTGTATAAGCCCCTTTTCTATCTGGTTCCCTTCCTAATGGGCTATTTTGTGTTTTCGCACGATGAAGCGCAGGAGAAAATAAGAAAGGCATGGATTCCTTTGATGGCATGTGCTGTCATTGCTGGCACTGTACTGGTCGTCACCACCTTTGGCCAAGACAACACCTCACCGCAGTATCTCGGCAGTCCGCTCAATTGCCTTTATGGTTGGCTGATGTGTCTCGCCATGATGGGTTGGTTCAAAGCTCACTTTGATGGCACCAATCGTTTTGCCACTTACATGACCCGCTCCAGCTACGGCATCTATATCGTTCATTATCTTGTGATTGCCTCGTTTGGCTACATGATGAAAATGCACACCTCGCTTGCCCCGTGGATGATGTATGTCATCCTGACGATAGCTGTTTTCACGCTCTCGCCGTTGATTTATGAAGTGCTGAGGCGGATTCCGTTTGTCAGGTGGTGTGTGCTTGGGGAGAGGAAAAAATGACAAAAATTTGGTAGAAAAGGCAATTTTTTTGCCTTATCTATGGGATTTTTGTAATTTTGCTGTACAGAAAAAGAAGTAATACGAAAGACAACAGATTATACGATGCAATCCTTTCTAAGCAGGACCCAACCCAAGTTGAGGGCCTCTCCCGCTTTTTCAAGACGGGCAAAGGACAATACGGCGAAGGCGACAAGTTCTTGGGCATCAAGGTGCCAGTGACGCGGCAGGTGGTGAAGGAATGTTGGAAAGAGACCTCGTTTGACGATTTGGAGGCTTGCATCCGCTCCGAATACCACGAGATGCGCCTCGCCGCCCTGCTGACTTTGGTCGAAATCTATAAACACGCCAAGAAAGGTATTGAAGTGCAACAACAATGCATCGACTTCTATCTTGCACATACGCAATACATTAATAATTGGGATTTGGTCGACTTGAGTTGCTACGAGCTGCTCGGCACCTGGCTCTTAGACAAAGACAGAACGCTATTATATGACCTCGCCCGCGATGGAAAAACGATTTGGGAGCAACGCATCGGCATCGTGAGCACGATGCAATTCCTGCGTCACGGCGAGCTTGACGACACCTATGCCATCGCCGACATCTTTCTCGAAAAGCCCAAGCCTTTGCACGACCTCCTTCAAAAGGCCGTCGGGTGGCTCCTTCGCGAGGCAGGCAAACGCGACGAGCAGCGGCTGAAAGACTGGCTCTCAACGCGATACCAAACCATGCCGCGCACGATGCTACGGTATGCGATTGAGAAGCTCAATGTCGAAGAACGAAGGGCTTTCATGGATCCCGCGTCCCGCGTCCCGAAGTCCCGAATCAAAAAAACAAATCCATGACCGACATACAACTCCACTACATCGAACAAGGCCAAGGCCAGCCGTTGGTTTTGCTTCACGGCAACGGTGAGAACTGCAATTATTTTGAACACCAAATATCGTATTTTTCAAGGTATTATCGCGTCATAGCAATAGATACAAGAGGACATGGCAAGTCACCACGGGGCGAGAAGCCGTTTTCAATAAGACAGTTTTCGGAAGACTTAAAAGATTGCTTGGAAGCGATGGATATTGCAAAAACAATCCTTCTTGGCTTTTCGGATGGCGGAAATATCGCATTGGAGTTTGCGTTGAAATACCCAGAACGCGTTGAAAAACTGGTTCTTAATGGCGCTAATCTTTTCCCAAGCGGAGTAAAAGCGATATATCAATGGCCCATCGAAGTCGGCTATCGCATTGCCAAATTGTTTGCCAAGAAATCCGAAAAAGCCAGGCAAAACGCCGAAATGCTTGGCCTGATGGTCAACGAACCGCACATCGACCCTACGGAATTGTCGCGCTTGACCATGCCTGTGTTGGTCGTTGCGGGAACAAAGGATATGATCAAGGAGTCGCACACAAGGCTTATTTACAAGAGTTTGCCCAATGCCCAGCTGAACCTCATCGAAGGCGATCATTTTGTGGCCAACAAGAATCCAGAAGCGTTTAACGAAGTTGTAAACCGCTTTTTGTCCCTCAAATGAAAAAAACTCCTAACTCCTAACTCCCAACTCCCAACTATTTACTACCTTTGCAGCGTAATTTAGAATCATTTTAGAAAAATCATGCTGAACAAAGAGAATGTTTTGGAAGTCCTGAAGGACGTGATTTATTTCCCCAAGGGGGACAACATAGTGGCACTCAATATGGTTGACAACCTGATGGTTAAGGACGATGCCATCCGCTTCGACCTCGTCATGGAACATGCCAACGACCCGAAAAACGACATCTTGGTGAACGGTGCCAAGCGCACGCTGACCGAGGTTTTCGGTGAGGTCAATATCGAAATCAAGGTGGTGGAGGAGAAGACGGCCCTTTCGAAGGTGAAGCACATCATCGCTGTGGCCTCGGGCAAGGGTGGCGTTGGCAAGTCGACGGTGGCGGCCAACCTGGCCATTGCTCTCGCTCGCGCCAACCAGCGTGTGGGCTTGATTGACGCCGACATTTACGGTCCTTCGGTGCCGATGATGTTCGGTACGGAGAACGAACGCCCCGCCGCTTTCGAGAAAGACGGCAAGGCCGTGATGATGCCCATCGAAAAATATGGCATTAAGTTGTTGAGTATCGGCTATTTCGTTGATGCCAACCGCCCGCTCATCTGGCGTGGACCCATGGCCACGAGTGCCCTCAACCAACTGATGAACGACACCCTCTGGGGCGAATTGGATTGGATGGTGGTCGACATGCCTCCTGGGACGGGCGACATCCAACTGACGCTGGCACAGCAATATAACGTTTCGGGTGCGGTCATCGTCACCACGCCGCAAAAGGTAGCCTTCGCCGACGTGCTTCGCGCCGCGATGATGTTCAAGGAAGAGGCCCTGCAAATCCCGATTTATGGCTTGGTGGAGAACATGGCCTACTTCACGCCCTCCGACATGCCCGACAAGAAATACTATATCTTCGGCAAGGAAACGGGCAAGGGCTTCGCCGACCAACTTGGCGTGCCTCTCTTGGGTCAGATTCCGATTACGGAGAAAATAGCCGAGTGTGGTGATGCCGGTACGCCTTTGGCTCTCGATGCCGACTCGCCCGTCACGAAGGCGTTTGACAAGATTGCCCAAGCGATAATTAATAAGGATAATGGATAAGCCCAGCCCTGTAGGGGCGGTACATCGGTAAGCAGGCGACGTAAGTCCCTGTGTAGCCCAGCCCCGTAGGGGCGATACATCAGTAAGCAGGCGACGTAAGTCCCTGCCCATCAGCAAAAACAAACAGTAATAGCAATGGATAAAGACACAATACTACGCAAAGTGAAGAACGTCCTCGAACAAGTGCGTCCCTACCTCCAGCAGGATGGCGGCGACGTCAACTTCGTGGAACTCACCGACGACAACACCGTCATCGTCGAACTCACCGGTGCTTGCGGCAACTGCCCGCATAGCAAGATGACCCTCAAAAACGGCATCGAGTCCGTGATGAAGAAGGTCATCCCCGAAATCAAGTCGGTGGAACAAGTCGAAACACTGGATTTATAACTTATTGTCTAACATAAAATCAAACGAAAATGAAAAAATCTTTATTCTCATTAGCGGCCATGCTGCTGTTCGCGGTCAGCGGCATCGCGCAAAACACGACCTTCACAAAGGTCACCTCAGCTTCAGGCCTCGAGGCAGGAGCCATGTACCTCATCGTTGGCAATGATGAAGAACTTGGAGATTTCGCCATGGGTTATCAGAAGCAAAACAACCGCCATGCCGTCGCTGTGACGGATGATGGTGGCAACATCACGGTTACCCCTGCTGTCGACCCATACTCTGAGGGCGATGCGAATCAATTTATGCTGGGCGGTAGTGCCAATGCTTGGACGTTCTACGACCCATTGAGAGAAGGTTACCTTTATGCTGCCAGCAGTTCGTCCAACCAACTGAAGACGCAATCCACTAACAATGCCAATGGCGAATGGAGCATCGTCTTTAACGCTGACGGCACGGCCGAAGTGGTGGCTCAGGGCGAAAACTCACGCAACAATATGCGATTCAATCCGAACAATGGCACGCCGTTGTTCAGCGCCTATGCCGAAACGTCGACTGTCGACACGCGCGTTTGCCTTTACAAGGCTGGTGGCACTGTCGAACCTGACCCGGAGCCGAGCAACTATCCCACCAACTTCACTGCCACGGTTGACGGCACGGACGTGACCCTCACTTGGACGGATGCCGTTGGTGAGCAACTGCCTCACAGATATGTTGTCATTGCCGCTTTGGGTGCCGTCACTCCTCCTACAGACGGCATCGCCATTGCCGATAGCGACATGGCCAAAAACGTGAATTACGGCACGCAAGCCGTGACTTTCAGCGGTTTGCAGGGTGGCACAATCTATCATTTCGCCATCTTCCCATACACCAACAGCGGTGCCAACATTGACTACAAGACCGATGGCAATTATCCGACTGTTACTGTAGCGACGGAAGAAATCTACACCCTGCTCTTTGAAGACTTCGATGAAGACCTCGGCGTGTTCACGGCCTATGATATGTACGGCGATCAGGGCTGGCACCAAGGCTCTTACCAAGGCACGACTTATGCCGTTTGCAATGGCTACGCCAATCAGGTTTATAACGAGAATGAGGACTGGCTCATCAGCCCCGCCATTTCCAGCAACGGCAATCAGGATGCCTTGTTGTCGTTCCGTACGGCCATGAAGTTTGACGGCGACCCGCTGCAAGTGAAGGTTTCCGTTGACTATGACGGCCAAAGCGAACCAACTGATTTCGAGTGGGTTGACATCACAGATGCTTTCGACTATTCGACGGGCAACTACGAATGGGTAGAATCTGGAGAAGTAAATGTATATAGTGCTATGGGTTATGGTGGACAGAATTATCATCCTGATTTCTATGTCGCTTTTGTCTATAAGAGTTCCAGCGAAGCCGCTTCTTCGTGGGAAATCGACTATGTGAAGGTTGTTTCTTACGGTGCTGTGAGTGTTGAAGAGAACAACCAAACCATTGGCCTCTATCCCAATCCTGCCTGCGAGCAGGTGTCGTTCATGCTCGAGAACGATGCCCAAGTCAGCATCTTCGACATGACGGGCCGCATGGTGAGCACTACCGACTGCATGGCCGGTGAAGCCCAAATCAACGTCAGCGAATTGGTGAATGGCGTTTATTTCGTCAACTTCCGCTTCGCCGACGGCACTACGGCTGTCTCCAAGTTCGTGAAGTATTGATTCAATCCTCCCTGCCCCCCCCTTAAAAGGGGGACGCGCAAAGCGGCGCAAAACAAGCGTCCGGTAGGCGTCCCCCTCTTGAGGGGGCAAGGGGGAGTAAAAAACTCTTTATTTGAAAAACCATCTACTCATAGCATTCCTGTTCCTCGCCAGCCGAGCCTTCGCCCAGCAGGTGGAGCCGGTGCGCTATGAGGTGCCCCGCTGGAACAAGGAGCAGGGCTGCCACTTCCAGACCCTTGGCGAAGCTGACGGCATCATGCTCTACGAGACCGACAAGGCAGACAAGGAGAAACACCGCCTGTGGCAGTTCGCCTGCCTCGACAGCACCCTCTATGAGACCCGCAGCGACCTCATCCCCCTGCCCGAGAAAATGAAATATCTCGACTCCGACAGCGACGGTCGCTATGCGGCGTTCTGTTTCGTCAACGACGGCAACAAGAAAGCCGCCGACAGCCTCGATTTCCTCGTCGTCTCCTTCGACAAGGTGAACGGCGCCTATCAGACCTTCTGGAACAAATGGCCCGAACGCTCCGTGCCGCTTTCCGTTGAAGTGGTCGATGGCACGATGATGCTCGCCTTGAACAACAAAAGCGGCAACGGCATCCTTTATTTTTACGACCTCACGAGCGACCAATACCGCACCGTCACGCCCGCACCTTCGACCAGTTTCGTTCTGTTCCAAACGGCGAGTTTCCGCAACGAGCATTGCTTCGTGGTGGCTGCTAAGGAGTTTGAGGAAAAACGATTCAGGTCCACCTCGTTCATGGTGTTTTCGGCTGCGGGCAATCTGCAGGGCAGCTATCGCTACGACAACATTCCCAACGCCGCTTTGGGTCGCATGGGCTTCCGCTTCGATGAAAACCGAAACCTCGTCGTCATCGGCACTTTGGAGCGCGAGACGGGACGCAAAGTCAACCTTGAGGGTATCACAGAGAATTTCGACAAGGAAAGCGTCGGCGTAGTGTGGATGCGCTTTGTTGGCGGCGCACCCGAAAGCCACATCTACCTCTTCAAGGACATGCCCGAAATCGAGTTGGCTTTGACCGCCTCCGACCGTGTACGTGTGCGCGAGGAACGCCTGAAAAACCAGAACAAGGAAAAGCCCACCAAGGGCGAAATTGCGTTCCAGTTCCTTACGCCGCGCCTGACCGACTTTGGCGACCTGACCATCTTTGCAGCCGAGGCCTTCATGCCTTATTACCATACCGAGACGCGCATGACTTATGGCTATTACCGCTACTACGGCGGCTATCCCTACACTTACACTGTGTTCGACGGCTACGACTTTTTCAGCGAAATCATCCTCGCCTTCGACCGCGACGGCAAGCTGCAATGGCAACAGTCGGTGAAGTTCGAGAATGAACTGACTTATGATCTTTTCCCACATTCGTCGGAAGGCGTTTGCTACGACGAGCTGGTGGTGGCTTCGCCCTACCACAATCATTTGCGCTACACCTCTTTCAATGGCAATGGCCAGTCGCTGATGAACCAGCAGAGCGAGAAACTTGACCCCTTCCATGGGGCGGATTATGTGGAAGACGAATACTTCGCCCAAATCGCGCCATGGTATGGCAGCCGTTTCCTCATCTATGGCTCACAGATTATCCAAAACAGCACCCAGCCCAAGGCGCGACGTACTGTGTTTTATTTGCAAAAGGTTCAATATGATTGAGTTATGTTGGGAAGCTATCTGAAATACCTGATGCAGCGAAAGAGCAAATACTCGATCCATTCGCCTTTTGTGTACGATTTCATGGTCAAGGTGCTTAACGACAATGGCTCCAACCGCGACTATGACCTTATGTTGCGCGTAAGCCATCTCGTTGACGGAAAGCGTTTTGCAACTCGTTCAAGGCGCAAGCAGGCGCGTTTCCTTTACCGGCTTGTGGGCTATCTTGAGCCTGAGACCGTGCTTAGCTTTGGCAAGGTGTCGGCATTGAATACCAGCGCGTTGGCTTTGGGTAATCTGCAAACCAAAGTCTATTTGGAGCAGACGACGGAGTTTTTGGAGACCTTAAGCTCGATGGGCGTGGTCAACGTGAACCTCATCCATCCCGATGCCGACGAGGAGGAGCAGCTGGAACGATACAACACGGGCTTTGTGCTTTATGGCCTTGAGGACTTCGGTGAGGACAACTGGAACAACCTGGAGGACGGCATGGCGCAGGCCGACGACGACACGGTGCTGGTATTCGAGGGCATCCATCACTCGCGCCGCACCGAGGCCGCTTGGGAAGCCATCAAGGAGGGCGAAGGTGTCACACTCACGATGGACCTCTACAGCATGGGTTTGGTGTTCTTCCGCGAAGGCATTGAGAAACAAGATTTTGTGCTTAAGTATTAGCGCTGAATTAGGAATGAGGTATGCTGAAGGGATTTTAAATTTTAAATCTTGAATTTTAAATCTTAAATGAAAAATATCACTTATACCAAAACCGGCGACCAAGGCCAGACCTCTCTGATTGGTGGCCTGCGCGTGCCGAAATATGACGACCGTGTGGAAGCCTACGGCACTGTCGACGAACTGAGTGCTTTTATCGGCGTGCTTTACGACCAAGAGGGTGTCACCGCCGAGATGCGCAAGGTGCTCGACACCATCCAGAACAAGCTCTTCACCATCGAGTCGCACTTCGCCTTGGACGAGAACTCCGAGGTGAAGAAGATGATTCCCATGCTGACTGCCGACGACGTGGCATTTTTGGAGCACGAAATTGATGTGATGAACGAGCAGCTGCCCGAGCTGAAATCCTTTGTCATTCCAGGCGGAAACTTGAAGGCGAGCCATGCCCACGTTTGCCGCACGGTGTGCCGCAGGGCCGAGCGTCAGGGCTGGCTGTTGGCCTCGCAACACCCTGTCGATACGCTCGATTTGAAGTATCTCAACCGGTTGTCGGATTATTTCTTCGTTTTGTCTCGCTATTTTGGCTTTTTAGACAAAGTTGATGAAAATAACTGGAAATCAACAAAATAAAAATTCGTAATTTTTACAAAAAAGCCCTTGTTAGTTCCAAAAATACTTGTACTTTTGCGCGCTCAAAAAACAAGTAAAACACAAAAAAATTATACTATGTATTGGACACTAGAATTGGCTTCAAAATTGGAAGACGCTCCATGGCCAGCCACCCGCGACGAGCTGCTGGATTGGGCCTTGCGTACTGGAGCGCAAGAGGAAATCATCGAAAACCTTCAGGAAATCGAGGACGAAGGTGAGATATACGAACGCATCGAGGACCTCTGGCCCGACTATCCCACGAAGGACGACTTCTTCTTCCACGAGGATGAGTATTGATTAGCCGCTTTTATGGCAACATTGCAAGATGCTCACGCCGCTGGAGCTGTTGGTGGTGGGCGCGAAGGACGGCCAGTTTGCGGCGGCGCAAATCCGCAGGTATGTGCCCTACGAATTCAAGCCCGAATCCGAGATCATGGTCTTCAAAGGCGCCGATGCCGAGGTGTTGCTCGCCAACCTGAAAGACGTGAAGCCCGTCGACAAGGGCTTGTGGAAGTGATGGATTTTTTAGGCAGGCCGATTGGCCTGCCTTTTTTCCTTCATAAGCCCAAGGTGGTTTCTTCTAATTTGGCTCAATTAAATTTTTTATTCAGCCAAAACAATAAAAACAACACACAAGCCGCTATCTTTGCAAGTAACTAAAGTCATATCACAGAAAAAAACGAATATGAAAAACCATTTTCAAAAAGCAATCGGTATTGTCTGCTTGGTAGCATCGATGCTCTGCTTGGTATTGACTATGATGTGCTGTCATAGCGGTATTAATGCTAATAAGAATACTATTCACTACAGCGATATTGAAAAAATTCATATCGGAATGCCACTTGACAGCGTGGTCTTGGAGCTGGGTCAGCCATACGCCTTCAGCAGCGACCTTGGATGTCATGATCTGACGTGTAAGAATCCACGTGTTGTTTCTGAGATTAAAATGACAAAAGGAACGGATATTGTTCATTATGTAGACAGCATATATCAAGATACGAATTATTGTTGCGAGGCAAATAGGGAGAATATGAGGAACATTGAAAAACACGTCACTCTCGATTATACGGAGGAGCCATCATTTCTAAAGAGCATTTTTAATTCTCCGATGTTTACTTACCCGATGTTGTGGATTCATTTGGACAGCAATTACCGAGTAAGTGAAGTTTATGCGAAATACTACGGAAAGGGATGGGATGAGAAGTGCATATATTCACTATCTGAGAATCCTGCTAAGGATAGTCAGGATAACAACATAGAATTAATAGTAGATACGACTTTGTTCAGAAAGTGTTTCCCAAAATGATATAAAGCTACGATAACATTCCAACACATAAATCGGGAATGCGTGTTGATGTCGTTCTTATTTTTCCGTTGTATATTATTATAAATCAATAAACTATCCGTTGATTTCCAATTAAGCGGGTTTAAAACTGCTTATTTGGCAACTTAATCAGATGAAACAAAAAAGGCATAACCAGAAGGAATTCGGTCTGTCAAGCATCGCTAATGAAAAAGTCGCTTCAACGTGTTTTTAAGCATATCATTAGGTCAATGGAGATTATTACCTTGGATTTTTTCGATTTTGGTCGAATTATTACCTTGGATTTTTTCATTTTTTGGTATAAAGCACTGAAAAACAAGTTTATATAACTTATCAAAATCTGAATTATGAGAATGGATGGAAAAACGACTGCCTGAAGCATCATTGTTTCAACAGATTTAGCTGGATGATAGGCGTTATCCTTCACATGATTCAGGCTTACGAGCTGGGCAATCAGGACATCATAAATGCCCAAGCGCAAGCGGTTTTTGCTTTGGCGAGGGTGCTGGGGTGTTCGGCAGAGGTGATTTGTGGATGAAACAAGTTGGTGATAACACAAGAAATGGTATCGCTAGGGTTTGCCCAAACATTACAAAAACCATGACAGCGACAGTTTGGGTGGTTTATGCCAAACAGGTCCAACTCACTGGATAACTATTTTTTCTTTTGAAAAACTAATTCTACTCCATGTTGAAATAAAGTCATTGTGTTCTTTTCCGGATCAAATTCAAATGTTGCCCCTATCGGGTCATACTTAAATTTGTCCTTGTCAACTGCTTCAAACGCAAAAACATCATCGCCAACCTGCGCAATCAATGTGTTTCCTTCTTTTGTTACAATAATATCCAAACCGAGTTCCGCGGAAACATACTCGCCTAAATAAATGTCCAAGTCCTCCGAAGCGACATTATAGAATTCCGGCAACTCATAAGGTTTGCCGTAAACTGCGCCTAAAACCGCCTTTTTAATATCTCCGAGTTTAAAATTAAGCCCGTTACATGTCATTGCATACGAAACATTTCCGTCGGCAAAATGCGAATATACAGTAATAAAACCATCTATTCCGCCCGTGTGTCCTAAACCAATGTTATCGCCAAAAGGAATCTCGAACAGCCCGAGACCATATTCGTCCTTAATGGTTTTCATCATTTCGAGACTTTCATCAGCCACAAGCCTCCCTCCAAACAAAGCGTCTGCGAATTTTGTCAAGTCGGTCGGCGTTGACACTATTGCACCAGCCCCCATCGGAACAGTACAGTCCGTTTCGTTTTCAACCACCCAAGAGCCCAAGAAGCGATACGATCGGCATTCGTTGTCGTTAGGATTGGTTTTGCCAAAAACGTATGTGTCAGCCAAACCAATGGGCTCGACAATGTATTCCTGCAACAGGTCGGAATAGGGTTTCGAGAAAATCTTTTCAAGCATGTATGTCAACAGCACATAGTTCGAATTGCTGTAGTCTGCCGTGCTGTCGGGTTCGAAGTCACTGCCGCCGTTCTCAATAATCCCAAGCATTTCTTTTTCTGTCTTAGGCTGTGTGCACCAGGTCAGATAGTCCTCGTTGTGTGTAAAATCGTGTATTCCGCTCCTATGGCTTAGCAAATGCCTTATAGTTATTTTCTGTGAATTTGCGATTGTCGGGAACCATTTGTCAATCGTTTGGTCAAGGTCTATTTTCTTTTCTTCAACCGCCTTTAAAACCAAAACCGCTGTAAACGATTTCGAGACGGAACCAATTCTATATTTGGATTTTTCAGTTGCTTTTACATTGTTTTCGACATCAGCAAAGCCGACTGATTTTGTGTAGATAATCTCGCCGTTCTTCGTGACGGCAACACTTCCCATAAACTTGTTGTTTTCTTCAAGTATACCAAAGTAATTATCCAACTTTGCCTTGTCGAAAAGATCTTGTGCAAATACGCCGCCACTTACTATTAGTAAGAGCATAAGCGCTAATAATTTACGATACTGTTTCATATAAAATATAGGGGACTCCTTTTTGACATTTTCGCGACGTTTCATCCGATTCCGCCGAAGTCCATTGAACAGAACCAGATGATAACGACACTGCAAAATTACAAAAAAGTTTGTTTTATAGTTTTGGTTGTAATTTTGCAACAGCTTGTTTATGTCGTAAAAGTTTTAAGATAGAAGTTGAGGCAGCTGCTGGCGTGGTTTTTGCCTTGACTTATAGGTAAAATGATGGTCTTTCATGACGATTTGTCCATCATCCCTCCAACTTCTTCTTCAACCGCTCAACCCATAACTATTGCTCTTATTTTTCTTTTATATATCATTAAAAATCAATATCTTATCAATTGATTTCCAATTAAACACGATTAAGCATGCTTATTTGGCAGCACAATCAAATCAAACAAAAAAAAGGTGCAACCCTTTCGGATTACACCTTTTTGATAGTGATTTAAGCGATACCTTACTTGACCTCCTCAAAGTCCGCGTCAGTAACGGTGTCGTCACCGCCATTGTTCTGCGGGCCTTGGTTCGGGTTGCCGCCCGTGAAGCCACCGCCCATGTTGTTCGGGTCGAAGCCGCCTTGCGGGCCGCCTTGGGCACCGGCGTTCTTGTACATCTCCTCGCTGGCCTTCTGCCACATGGCGTTCATCTCGGCCATGGCTGCGTCGATGCCGGCGATGTCCTGGCTCTGGTGGGCGGTCTTCAGCTTGCCGAGGGCGGCCTCGATTTCAGCCTTCTTGTCGGCAGGCAGCTTGTCGCCGTATTCCTTCAGCTGCTTCTCGGTCTGGAAGATGACGCTGTCGGCTTGGTTCAGCTTGTCGACGCGCTCACGCTCCTTCTTGTCGGCTTCGGCGTTGGCCTGGGCTTCGTTCTTCATGCGCTCGATTTCAGCGTCGGTCAAGCCCGACGAAGCCTCGATGCGGATGCTCTGGGTCTTGCCCGTGGCCTTGTCCTTGGCGCTCACGTTCAGGATGCCGTTGGCGTCGATGTCGAAGGTGACTTCGATTTGCGGGATGCCACGCGGCGCTGGCGGGATGCTGTCGAGGATGAAACGACCGATGGTCTTGTTTTGTGCGGCCATGGGACGCTCGCCTTGCAGCACGTGGATTTCAACGCTGGGCTGATTATCGGCAGCGGTCGAGAAGACCTCCGACTTGCGGGTCGGGATGGTGGTGTTGGCATCGATTAGCTTGGTCATCACGCCACCGAGGGTCTCGATACCGAGGCTCAACGGGGTGACGTCAAGCAGCAGCACGTCCTTCACTTCGCCGGTCAAAACGCCGCCTTGGATGGAGGCGCCGATGGCCACCACTTCGTCGGGGTTGACGCCCTTCGAAGGCTCCTTCTTGAAGAAGTCGCGGACGATGTTCTGGATGGCAGGGATACGTGTCGAACCACCGACCAGGATGACATCGTCAATGTCGTTGACGGTCAAGCCAGCGTCTTGCAGGGCACGACGGCAAGGCTCGATGGTGTCGTGGATCAGCTTGTCGGCCAATTGCTCAAACTTGGCACGGCTCAACGTGCGGACCAAGTGCTGCGGGATGCCGTTGACAGGCATGATGTAAGGCAGGTTGATTTCGGTCTCGCTCGACGAGCTCAACTCAATCTTTGCCTTTTCGGCAGCTTCCTTCAGGCGTTGCAGGGCCATCGGGTCCTTACGCAGGTCGATGCCGTTGTCCTTCTGGAACTCTTCGGCCAACCAGTTGATGATGACTTCGTCGAAGTCATCGCCGCCGAGGTGGGTGTTGCCGTTGGTCGATTTCACCTCAAACACACCATCGCCCAATTCCAGGATGGAAATATCGAAGGTGCCGCCGCCGAGGTCGTAGACGGCCACTTTCACGTCGTTCTTCTTCTTGTCCAAGCCGTAGGCCAAAGCAGCAGCCGTAGGCTCGTTGATGATACGGCGCACTTTCAGGCCGGCGATTTCGCCAGCTTCCTTGGTGGCCTGACGCTGGGCGTCGTTGAAGTAGGCAGGAACCGTGAT
>DGXB01000056.1 GCA_002396205.1 Bacteroidales bacterium UBA4243 | reverse complement strand
GCCATGGGGCTGCGGCAGATGTTGCCGTGGCATACGAAGAGGATTCTCATTTTCATCGGTTTGTTTTGTTTGAAACGCCAAGGATTCACTTCCAAAACCGCAGCACGGCAATCTCGCCGAGCAAGGCCAGGAGGGCTATCAAGGCGAAGAGTTTCCATTGCGAGCTTTGGTGGGCCATGGCCTCCACGAGGTCGGCGGTGGCAAATTCGTTTGTGTCGAGCACAGCGGCCACGTCGAAACCAGCTTTGGCAAAAGCGGGCGCGATGGCATCGCGGTCCGTGAAGTCCATGCGCGACTCCACACGACTCTCGTTCCATGCCGTCACGCGGTTCAAGGTATCGTTGACGAGCAAGTCATAGAATCCCGCCGTGGGGAGATTGTCGTTCAAGTAGAGGTAAACCCTATTGTTGCGCACCTCCGAAGCGGGCATGAGCTCAAAACTGCGGTCGGCATTGGCGAAGAGGAAATGATGGTCGCCTTCAAGGTCCATGTCACTCCAAACCAACATCTTGTCGGCTCCAATGGTATAGGAAAGCCTGTCCATCTTGCCGCCCATGAAGGCCATCTTGACCATCATCGGGACAAAGAGGGCGTTGTCGGCCATGTCGCTCCATCTTGCATCGAGTGCCGTAGCCATCACGAAGGCTTGCCCCTTCCCCACCGTCTCGGTCAGCAGGAACGGATCGCCGTTTTGAAGGGTCAACAAGGGCGTCGGCACGCCATTGGATTTCAAGCGGACATGCCGTCTCACCTGAGGCAAGTCGGGATGCTGGGGCAAATCCAAAATCATGTCGCTGAAAAAGGCATGCTGTTGGGCCAAGTCTTCAACGACGGTGCGGTTGGTGTCGACTTCCACCAAGGTCAAACCTAATTTCTGATAGAGATAGCCGTTGTTGTTCGGGTCGTCAGCCGACGGAAACACCATCAGGCTCGCGCCTTCGGCCACGGCATCCAGCAACGTTTGTTGCAAGGTCTCGTTCATCGAGGCGGTCTCGTTCACGATGAGCAGTTGAGCCTTTGAAATCGCACCCAAATCGAAGCGTGAAGGCTCCATCAGCGTGTAGTTGAATTGCTCGTCATCGTCGAAAAGCAAGGCGCAAGCGGAGCTTTCGGCGCCCAACTCAACGACAGAGAGGTTAGGTTTCACGCTTAAAACGAAATCGTATTGGTCGTCGAATGTGATGGGATGGTCCATCAGGCTGACGCTGCATCGTTGCTCGCCGTTATGGTCGACCACAAACTGCAACTCGACCTCAGTCGAACCGTTTTTCTCCAAGTCGACGGTCGTCGATGCGGCCATTGTGCCGTTCATCGTGAAGTTGACGGGCAGACCTTTCACTTCTTTGTCGCCTTGGTTGACCACACGCACCATCAGGTCGTTGGTCAGGCCGGTCTGGACGATGGGCGACGCCAGCCACACCGAGTCGATGTAAAGGTTGCTGGTATATTCGGGCACCATCGGGACGACCACCACTTGCATTGTCGTATCGGCCTTGGCTGCCGACAAGTCGAAGGTGTTGCTTTGGAAATCGGAATAGACAAACAGTGTGGAACTCGCAAAACCGTGCTGCCTGCTGAGCATCCCGAAGCGGTCGATCACCTCGCCCATCGCCACAGGAGTGCCGTCAGGGTTCATGCGGTCGAGCTGGTCAAGCATCTCCTCTTGGTTCATCGGGTATTCGTTTTGTACCTCGAAGCTGTTGGTCATCAAGAGATAACGATTTGACGGACTGAGTTTGTGCACCAGGTCGCGCGCCGACTGCCGTGCGTCTTCAATCAAGGTGGTGCGTTGCGATTGTCCTTTCATGCTCATCGAGTTGTCGATGTAGATGCCAATGAGATTGTCAGCCGTATTGACATTGATTTGTTTTTCAGGACTATACGGAAAGGCAAAAGCCAAAACAATGGCGGTGATGAAGAGGCAGCGCAGCAACAGCGTGACCAGATACTTCAACTTGCGTGTCTTGGCGTTCTCCTGCTGGATGCTGCGCAACACGGCGGTATTGCTGAAATACACTAATTTATGCCGCCTGAAGTTGAACAGGTGGATGAGAATGGGAATCAGCAGGGCGAGCAAGCCCCAAAGCATGTTCGGATAAAGGAAACGCATACTTGACGAGGCTTTACCACCAAGTGCCAGAGTTAGAACTTCTGCTGCGCCTGAACCAACGACGGTCGTTGGAGAAAGTGGCACAGGCATCGTCTTCATGCTCCAGCGGAATGGCGATGCCTAAGCAGACTTCGAGACCCTGCGCCAAGCGAGAGCCTTTGGGCTGGTAGGCGTTAACGTTGAGGGCGGGCATGGTGCCGTCCTTCTCCCCTGCCGAATAGCTGTCGAGCAGGCCTTGATGCAAGGAGGCACTGAGTTTGAGAACGATGTCGCGGCTACCCAAAGGGAGTCGGCTGCGTATGCCCACACCGGCGAAGCCCCCGGCATGAATCATGGCCATATTGGCATTGCCAACGGTGATGGTCTGGTCGAACAGTGCCGGCTCGGTGCGGTCCATGTGGATTTCGCCACCCAAGCGCATTCCCGCCTCGGCACCCAACACAAGATAAGGCTGGAAATAGTTCGTTATAGGCCAACGCAACTCGAAAGGCAGACGCACGTCGACGAAATGCACCGACATCGTGTAATGAACCTGTGCGCCCGAATGATGCTCGTATGACATGTCCGTGCCGCGCTTGAGGTAAACTACCTCGGGCGACATCATCAATGTGTTGGTCAAGGGGATGTCGAGAAAGAGGCCACCCATGGGCGTAAGCGTGAAGGCCTGATTAGTTTGGTTCATGGGTGGGTTGTTGTAATAATACATCCGAGGGAAGTTGAGGCCGCCTTTCAAGCCGATAGCAACCACTTTGCTTTCTTGGGTGTTCCCTCGCATTTGTGCCTCAGAAACGAGGGTCATCCCTAACAAAATTCCGATGATTATCAAACACTTTTTCATAGCATTTCGTTTTTTACCAATCAAAATTCTCGGCTTTGCCGTCGCCGTCCTTATAGATGAAATACGAGCCGTTGGGATATTGCTCGATGAGGCCGTGGGAGTTGTCGGAGGTTTCCATGATGATGGTGGCATAGCGGAAATCGGCGATACCGTCAGCGGCCATCTTGCCTTTCATGATTACGCCACGCTTCATGTTGACGTGATAGGACACCGTGTCCAATGCCAAATCGTATTCCAAGTTCTCGATAAAATACACGGCGAATCCGTTGCCGTTGCCGCAAACGAATACCGTGTCGGTAAAGTTTTCGGTAGCTTCTTTCAGAGTCAAGGTAATCAACTCATTGTGCTGCGTGGAAAACCGCATGAGCAGGTCCTCTTCGATGGGATGCAGCGGCCATCCTGCCACATTCGAGCCAACGCGTTGCTTGGGATTCACCTTATAGCTGTCCTCAATCTTTGGGGGAACAGGCCCTTCGGGGATGTTGCCAAATTCGGCCAGGAAACGGGTCTCCAACGAATCGGGGATCACTGAGAGAATGTCGTCTATATAGTATTCAGTCCCAATGGGAACGATGGTGTTTTCTTCGTTTTCGGTACACGAACTCAAAGCGAGGCCTCCCGCCAATAGCAGCGACAGACCCATTATGATGCTCTTTTTCTTCATGGTCTCATTCATTTACGGGTTGACGACCACTTTCCGAGTCACCGTGCCTTCCTTGCCTGTAGCGACAAAGAGATAGATGCCATCGGCGTGGTTTTTCATATTGTAATTCAAGACAAATGTATCCAAATCATTGAAAACCTGCAAGTTATCAATCAATACTCCTCTCATGTCATACACCTTGAGGTCGTTTTTTCCCGTAAGTTGCTCGAAACGGATGTCCATTTGGCCGTTGTTGGGATTGGGCATCACGGTGAAGCTCCCTGAGCCTGTCGAAGGACCGTATTCGTCCACGTCATAAAACGAGGCAATCAGCCAATAGCGCTGCGTAACGCCATCGGTGGCGCAGTGGTTGTAGGCCCTTGCCTCAAGCCAGACGGTGTCGTCCACATGGTCGAGCACATACACCCTGCAACGCTCATGCTTGTCGCCCGAAGGCTCCAATATCCATTCCGAAGGCGTGGCAAAGCTCCAGCGCACCGAATCCCATTCGCATTCGGGATTGATGTCCTGTACATAATAATCGTAGGCGTTGACTTGGAACTCGGTGGCCGTAATCACCCAATGCGGTGCAGGAATCTCAGGGTCCACAGGCATGATTTCGGTGGGATGTGGGGAATAGTCGAGGTTCAGATATACGGTCACGATGCTGTCGCAGCCCATCTGGTTCTGATACGTCCTTTGATAAGTGCCCGACTCGGTATATTGATGATCTTCAGGGTCGTAAGCGTCGGTGGTCGTGTAATCGTGTCCTTCGGGACTCCAAAGATAGGTGTCGCAGCCCGTTTCGTCAAGAAGGTCGGTGGTTTCGTAGCTGGCGATGGTCAGATGGAGGACATAAGTGCTGTCGCACATCTTGTCGCCAAACTCGTGATGGAAGGTCTTGGTAAGCTCCTGGCTTTGGTTATAGGTCTCTCCCGAAACAGGCCAATAAAACTCATTGCAGGCGGTCTTTGAGGTCTCGTTGAGGTATTCCTCGTGGAACCTCAAGTCGAGGCGATGCAGGATGGGGCAGCCGCCGTTGGGGTCGTCGAGCAGGATTTCGTCGGTGGCATCCTCATGGTAAGTCGTGCCCGTCTTGTCCCAGGTCCACGATGGGGTTGTGCCATGAGCATAGCATTCGTATTGCTCGACCACGGGTGGCATTTGGTATTCGTCGACCGAAAGCGTGAGGTGGATGAGACTGTCGCAGCCGTGAATGGTTTGGAGATGGTGCTCGTAAGGCCCTGGCTCGGTCAGCATCTGGCCGAAGAAGTCGTAGCTATCGTTTTCGCAAATGCTGGCCTCGATGTATTTCGTCATGTTGGGATAGACCGTCACGGTCACGGCAACGTCTTGTTCGGTCAATCCGTCGCTGACGTGGCAGGTGTAGGTCGTGGTGCCCACGGGCGGCGTGGCCACTGGGTGTTGGGCATTGGGGTTGTCGAGCGTATTGGCCGGCGACCAGCTGAAAGTGTAGTCGTTTGTGCCGCCAGTAGCCGTGGCATGAAGCGTGGTGGACCCGCCTTCGCAAAACTCGGTTTGGTCAGCCGTGGCCGAAGCGCTCATTGAACCCACATGGACGGTGCATTCGGGGGCGCCGACGAGAACCAATTCGCAGAAGGAGATGTCGTCGAGGCCGAAGTCGTTGCCGCCACCCGCCGTGTTTTGGTTGAGGATGGTGATGGAAGCCGAGGTGTTGTCGCCACTGTACCACAACTCATAGAACTGAAGCCACTCGTTAGTATAGTCGGGAGCCATGAACACATCGCCAATCTGCGTTCCGTTGATGCTGAATTGCAGCCGTGCCACGTCGCCGGCGGGACTCACGGTGCAGACCCACGTCGAAAAGGCATAGTAGGTGTTGGGGTTCACCGTGATTTGCTCGGTCCATACGTTGGTGCCCGGACTCGTCGCGCCGTTGACGACCATGAAATTGCCCGAACCGCCATGACCCGTGCCAACAAAGTCGGGGTGGAACGCGCTTGCATTGGGACCCACGCTATAAGTGCCTTCTGGCTGCAAGTCGTTGGTATAGGTATAGGCCGACGTAAAACCGACGTTGCCTTGGTCGAAGTTACTGTTAATCACGCTCTCGTCGCCAAGGGCGAAGCCTGAGCAGGTGTAGGTGGTGGTCACCGTGGGCGAGGCCACCGTGACAGGGCCTTCGATGTCCGACAGACCCGTTTCGGGCGACCAAGTGTAGTATATCGCGCCCGAAGCCGTCAGCGTCACCGACTCGCCAAGCTCGATGAAAGCCTCTGGAGGGGTTATGGTGACAGGCTGGGCTTGTGCCACCATGCACAGCAACAGCCATATCGCTGACAGAATGAACCTATTTTTCATTGTATTTATCACTTTCATAAGCCGCAAAAATAGGAAATAATTCGATTGGCTTCGTCGTTTTTCACCAAAATTAAACCACGTTCCTCATCGGCACAACACTACCCGTTTTTTCACTTCTCCTTTAATAGTCTTTATATCAATCAGATAGACAGAAGGCGCAAAGCCATCCATCTGTAGTGTCACGCTATTGGTGCATCCAAACTGGCGGTTCAGTAGTGTTTGCCCCATCATGTCGACGATGCGCACGCTCTCGATGCCCTCGGCCTCGATGGTCAGCCGACCGTCGGTGGGGTTGGGATAGAGGCTCACCGACTGTTCCAATTGGTCGTCGATGCCGAAGAAGCCTGCCTTCAGGATGAACTGCCGAGCTATCATCGAGCATTCCTCCCTCAGCTTCGCGCTCAGCACGCACTCGCCCGGCGTGGCCACCAGTATCTTGCACCACGACTGCCCTTCCTCAAGGATGGACCAACTGGGGTTGCTCAACGACCACTCCACCTGTCCAACGACGCCCGTCGTGTCGATCTCGAAGGTGTAGACACCCATCACGTAGTTCGAGGCCACATACAGGCTGTAGTGCCCCATGTCCTCCACCTTCTCCTCCAATGGGTTTATCTTCAGTCTCTTCACATTGATCACGCTGTCGCAGCCCATTGCCGACGGTATCGTGTCGGCCACAAGGTAGTACTCTCCCGGCTCGCTGTAGACCACGCCGCCGTATTCGTAGGGGTCGCACGTCTCGATGGTCTCCACCGTCTCCTGCAACTCCACCAATTTAAGGTGCATCACCATCGTACTGTCGCAGCCTAACGCCGACGGGATCGTGAACTGGTACGTGCCGCCGTTCTCGCCGCAGTACTGACCGTGCCACTGGAATGGCTCGCAAGCTAAGGTGTCGAACTCGATGAGCATCTCCGAACCGATCGTGAAGTGCATCGTCACGATGCTGTCGCAGCCCGCTGGGTCGGTGAAGGTGTGCACATAGTCGCCGTCGTGGTCGCACCAATGCTCGTACCACTGCATCGGCTCGCACACCTGCTTGTCGAACTCGCGCTCTGCCGTGTGGCCCAAGGTCAGGTGCAACTTGAATATGCTGTCGCAGCCGTCAGGGTTCTCCACCATGATGTCGAAGTCGCCGCCCGCCGTGTAGGTCGTGCCATGCCATGTGTAGCTGTCACAGGCCGTCACCGTCTCGTCCATCACATAGTCGTCGCCCAACTCAAGGTGCATGACAATCAGGCTGTCGCAGCCCGCCGTGTTGGGGATATGGTGTTCGTAGTCGCCGGGCTGGTCATAGGTCGTCCCGAACCATTCGTATGGCTCGCAGCTCGTCACCCAAAACTCGGATTCGCTGTCGTGGTTGATGGTCACCTGCAGACGCTCCAAGCGGTCGCAGCCGTATTCGTTAGTCGTTGGGTGGCTGTACGTCCCGCTCTCGGTGTAGGTCGTGCCGTACCATGGGTACGACTCACAAGCCGTCACTGGCTCCAAGTCGATTGTGTCGGCATAGTGGATTGTCAGGTCGAGCACGAAGGTGCTGTCGCATTGACCGTGCTCGCCTTCAACGACGATGGAGTCCATCGCTGTGGCGTAGTACCACTGCTGGGTCATGGGCCAGAAGTAGCTGTCGCACTCCGTCACCGGCAACACCTCGCGGTAGCTGTCGCTGATGGTCAGGAAGAGCCGTTCGAGGCGGTTGCAGCCGTATTGGTTCGTCGTGTTGTAGTTATGCGTGCCCGACTCGGTGTAGGTCGTCCCGTGCCACGTGTATTCCTCGCAGGCGGTCACGTTGAAGTCGACCGTGTCGCTATGGTGGATGGTCAGCGGCAGGTGCTCCACCCGTTGGCAGCCGTATTGCGTCGTCGTCTGGTAGTCATAGAATCCGCTCTGCGTGTATGTCGAGCCGTGCCAAGTGTAGCTGTCGCAGGCCTCCACGGGGTCTAACGTCACGTTCTCGTCATAGTGCACCGTGATATTAAGGTGATAGATGCTGTCGCACCCGTTTTGGGTGACGCCTTGCACCGTCCAAGTGCTGTCGACGGAATGCGTGAAAGTGTGTCCGTGCCAGCTGACTTGGTTGCAGCCTTGCAGGGTGATGTTGGCCTCGGCGGACTCACCCACATGGATTTCAATGTAATCGAGGATTTGAGTGCCATTGCAACCGTCGCCTTGCAAGAAATAGCGTCCCGAATGGCTCGTTTGGCAATTGTAGATGACAAAAGGCGGTGGCGACATCGTGCTGCCATCGGGCAAGACCAAAACGAGGTTGCTCACGTTTTCGGCGGTATAGCTGAACCTGATGGTTTCGCCCGCGCAATAGTTCTCGTCCATTTCAAACTCAGCATAGGGGCATAAGGTTGGTAATCAGAGAAATAGCCATAGTTCCATGTTCCAGATTCGCCCGTCAGGATGCCGAGGTGGAAATAGCCGTCGTTGTAGATGTTTTCCAATTTCATCACGCCGTTGGTAGGCACATAGGCGCTGACGTTTTTCCGGCAATACGAATAGGCCGTGTTGGAAGGAATGGTGCTGAAGTCGGAGGCAGTGATGCAGGTGGCGTCGCCGTTGAGCCTGAAGCCGCCCACGTCGGAGGTCTTCACAATCAAGGTGATGACCAAATCGGAGGCGTTTTGGCGTTTGTAGGCAATCTTGCGCGAGCCAGTACAGTTGATTTGGGGCAACAGCGTGCCGCCCAACTCGTAGTTCGAGCTTGACGACATCTGGAACACCGATATAGGCTTGTCGGCATGGATGGCCACCACGTTGGAGGTGATTTGGCAGGTGTATTCCTGGCCCACGTTCAAGGTGGCTACAGGGGTATTGCCGCCGTTCAGGTAGACGTGGGTGTTGTTTTCCGTCGGGAAGATGAAAAGGTGCTCGTTGCCCGTGTTGTTCCAAATGGCGAAATAGTCGGTCCCCAGCAGGCTGACAGGCACAATCTGGTCGCCGATGAGGTCTTGGTGCGTGTTGAGGTTGACCGAGTCGTCGGAGGTGTTGACGGCAATGGGCTTGTTGGAGGTGACCCAAGTGTTGCGCAAGTGACCGGCTCCAGCCGCGTTGCTGGCTTCGATGGCATACGACTGGCCTCGGTTGAGCGTCACGTTGACCGGCACGCCAGGCTGTCCCCCTCCCTTGATGGCCACCGAGGGAACAAAGGTGACCATCGTGTTGTTTTGCGTGGCCACCACCTCGATGCGACTGCAAGTGTTGGAATAATAGTTCTCATAAAGGTATTGCATCGGCACCACGAAGTTGGTTCCCAATGCGTTGCTACCTTTGAGGCAATAGATTTCGCTGTTGTTGTTGTCCGACTCGTAATAGACCGAAACGGGTGACGTCGAGGTGATGTGGAAGCCATAGTTGACCACGGTGTTGTAGGGCCTGGTTTCCACCATGTCGATGATGCTCGACACGTCGTAGACATAGAAATCGTTGGCACTGAGTTGGAAAGTCTGCGGCGAAAAGGCGTTGTTGGCGGGTTGTTCGAAAACCACAGTGGCCGCCGTCTCGTAGGAGACGATGCAGAATCGGATGGGTTGTTGGGCATGGCCGGCCTCAAGGTCGGGGGCGGCAAACCAGAACTCGGTGTCGGTTTGCGCCATGCCGCCCATGGCGAAGCCGAGACAGGTCAAAACAAAGAGTAGGAGTTTTTTCATAGTGCGTTGATTTGGGGTAACACCAAATTATTGTCGCTGCAAAAATAGTGAAAGTGGAATAAAAATCCAATCGAAAAGTGTTTTTTTGTTCAAACAAGGACCGACGGCGCAAGTCTCCGGCCCTTGTCAAATCAAAGCACTACAAGCTGCTTATCTGCACACCGTCACGCGCCGCATCACCGTGCCGTAAGCCGTCTTGACTTCCAACAGATACACCGAAGGCTCGTAGCCGCTTAGGTCGAGGTCGAATTGGTTGGAACGGTCGCACTGCCACTGCCCGAGCACCTGCCCCATCATATTGGTCAGGCGCACGCTCTCGATGCCCTCGGCCTCGATGCGCACCATGCCCTTGGTGGGATTGGGGAACAGGTTGACTTCAAACGCCTGCTCATCCACGCCGAAGTAGCCCGCGTTGATTTCAAAGTCGCGCACCACATAGCCACAACTTGCGGTCATGAACTGCGCCTGAAGGGTGGCGCTTCCAGCCGTGCCGACAAAGATCCTGCAATAGTTGTCGCCTTCCTCGACAATATGCCAATCGGGATTGGAAAGCGACCAAGAAATATGGCCCTGCACCCCTGTCGTATCCATCTCATAGCGATAAATGCCGCTGATGATATTGGAAGCGACATAAACGCTTGAACTGCCGCTAATCACGCCCAATTGGTCGGCATCGCTGACGGTCAGGTTGAGCAACTGGACGGTCGCCACGCAGCCGTTGGGCGCAAACACCGTGTCGTGATAAATCTCATAAAAACCCGGCTCGTCGTAAACCACGCCCTGGAACTCATAGGTGTCGCAAGCCGAGAGGCTTTCGGGCTGGATTTCCGTCTCGCTGAAGGTGACCGTCAGATGCACGATGCTGTCGCAGCCTTGGGGCGAAACAAAGGTGTGTGTGGCCTGACCGTTTTCATTGAAGACGTGGCCATGCCATTCGAAAGGCTCACAAACTACAGTGTCCACCTGTCTCTCTAATGCCTCTTGCAGGCTGAAGTGCATGGTGACGATGCTGTCGCACCCATATTCCGACTGGAAGGTGTGCACGAAGTCGCCCTCCTCCTCGCAATAGTGTCCGTGCCACCAAATCGGCTGGCAGGAGACGATGGCGGTGTCGCGCTCGATGGGTTGGATGATGTGGAGCTGGTAGGCGATGATGCTGTCGCAACGGGTGCCTACGGTCAGCAAGGAATCATAGACGACGGCATCCTCATAGTAAGGAATGCCATGCCACACGAAGCCGCTGCATTGCGTCATGAAGCCGCCATCCACCAAGGTGTCGTTGCCCAAAGTCAAATCGAGATAGTACCAAGTGTCGCAATCTTCGTCGCCAACGGCAGGGACAAACAACGAATCCCGTGTGCTTTCGGTGTAGGTCACGTCGGGTTTCATCTCCCAAACATAGGAGCCGCAGGCCGTCCGCGTGTGCGTGAAGGTGGAATAGTCGTCGAAGTTGAGGTTCAGCTCCACGATGCTATCGCAGCCTGCCTGGTTGACGAGGGTGTCCCAAGCGTATTGGGTCTGCTCCGAACGATAGAAGATGCGTCCGTGCCACTCATAATCATCCTGACACCAAGTGATGGGTTCCACCTTATAGTCGCTGTTGTTGATGACCACGGGCTGGTGTACGATGTGGAAACACGGTTCCATCACCTCATAGTCAACCACTTGGCTCGTCATGATCACCTCGCCCGAAGGCAAGGTGTAGGAGTCGCACGCTGTGATGGTCTCCAACCATTGGTCTTCGGCAGAAAGCACCGTGATGAGGACTGGGCCAAGAATGTCGGTGCCGCACGAAGTATGGGCATAGTAACGAATAAAGCAGCCATTGTGCGACAATTGCATGGTCATATTGGGATTGATGGGGGCATAGGTGCCGCTTTCCGTGTTGGCCATCTGCCACTCCCCAACGCGGTCGTTCTCGTTGGCGTTGCGCCACTCCACGTTCACTTCAGGCAGGTCTATGCTCTCGCCTTCACACACTTGGATGGCATTCAATTGCCCTTCAATCATTGGGGTGTCGTTCACGTTGAACTGCACCACGTTGCTGAAAGTGGAGTCGCATTCGTTGGTCACCACGAAACGGAGGTAATAGCTGCCATACTCCAACGGATAGGTCGACGGGTCGAAGGGATGGTAGGGACCGTTGGCCGAGGTGGCATACTCCCAACGCTGCTGTCCGCCACCGTTATGGTTCATCTGGAACTGGGGCGCAGTCACTCCAAGAGCGCTACCCACGCAAACGTCTGAAGGCGCTTGCAGGTCGCTCAAGATGGAGGGCGCGTGGTTGATGGTCAGGTTCAAGGTGAAAGTGCTGTCGCAAACCTGCGGGTCGTCGCTCATGATGAGCGTGTCGTAGACGTTGGTTTGGTAATAGGTGCGATGCGTCTTGGCCCAATAGTATGAATCGCAAGCCTCTTGGTATTCGACGGGGGCGATATAGGCCTCACCCAAGGTGAAGTTCCACGACACTTGTATGGTGCAGCCGTTGGGCGTGACCGAATCAGCCACATAAATGCCGTCGTGGTTGCACAAAACGCCGTGATGGTAGATGACATCGCAAGCAGTGATCTCGCCTTCGTCGATGGGATCGTTGGAAAACACCGTGGCTTGCACCGTGTTGGTGGAATATGCCGTGCCACAACCGTTTTCCGCCTTGTAGCGAATGATGCAGCCGTTGTAGGCATAAGGGATGTTGCTGTTGGTCAAAGGCTGCCAAGTGCCGTTGATTTCAATTTCCCAACCACCCGTGCCTTGGTTGGTGTGACGCCAGTCCACCGTTGGGGTCGTCAGGTTGAAAGCCTCGCCGGCGCAAATGCCTGCGGGCGCAACGATGGAACCCACAACGGGGATGTCGTTCACCGTCACCTGAACGGCTGTGCTATAGGTCGGGCCGCAATCGTTTTCGGCATAATAGCGGATCCAATAGCCGTTGCTGGAATATTGCACATTGTTGTTGTTGAAGGCGTTGTAGGTGCCACCTTGCGTGGACGCAATTTGCCAGCCTTGGCTGGTAATCGTCGCACCGTTGTTTTGTATCGTGGGCGTGGTAAGGTTGAAACTGCCACCGGCGCAGATGGCTGTTGGCGTGGCAGGCGTGGCAATCGTGGGTGCATCGTTCACGTGGATTTGCACCGCATCGCTGACGTCGTTGCCGCAGTTGTTGCTCACCTTGTAATGGAGGTACCAGTTGTTGTAGGTGGCAGGTACGTTCAGCGGGCTGAACGGCTGGTAGGTGCCGTTCGAGGTCTGGCAGATTTCCCAAGTGCCAGTGCCGTTGCCCTCGTAGGAAGGAACGGCAACCTCCAAGTCGTCGCCGGCGCAGATGGTAGGCGGGGCTTGCAGCGTCCCCGTGATTTCGGGGGCGACGTTCACTGTCAGCTGTCTGGCGGGGTTGCTATAGACAAATCCGCAACTGCCTTCCACCATGTAGCGGATGTACCAGCCATTGCATGATGCCGGAATGTTATTGAGGTTGAACGCGGTGTAAGTGCCGTTTTCCGTCGGCGAGGCCACCCAACCCTGGCTGAGGATTTGCGAGCCGTTAGCCGAATAGGTCGGGGGCGTGAGATTCAAGCTGCCGCCTGCGCAAATCGGGCTGAATTGTGGTGTCTGTCCCGAAAAGCTCGGACCGTTGGTCACCGTGATTTGCACCGCGTTGCTGCTCCCTGTGTCGCAGCTGTTGGTGGCCGAATAGCGCACATAGTTGCCGTTCATCGTCAGCGGGATGTTGTTCGGATCAAAGGCCTGATAGGGACCGTTTTGGTTTGTGCTTTTCTCCCATTGTCCTGTCATGTTAGGGTCGACGGTAGGCGTTGCGATGCCCAAAACGCCGCCTGCGCAGATTGGGCCAGGGGCTGTGATGTTGGCCACCTGAGGCGGACGGCTCGTGTTGATGTGCACCCAAGCCTCGTCGGTCACTCCGTGGTTGGCCACGCGGTATTTCAATTGGTCGGTGGTATAGTTGCCTCCCGCGAAGGTATATCGGATTCTCTTATCGGACAAAACCGAGGCTGTTCCATGCGTGGGTTGCGTCACAATCGTGACCGTGGCATCGTTGGTGTTGGGCGTAACGATGTCGTTGGCCAACACATTGATGTCGACAGCGGTGTTTTGGCAGGCCTCCACATCCCAGTCGTCGACGGCATCCACGCTATACAACGCATTGGGTGTGAACGAAATATGGTCGAGGCCGAAGTCATCGCCCCTTCCGGGTTCGCCAGTATAGACATCGAGGATTTCGATGGTAATGTTTCCCGTAACATTGCCGCTATTCCATGTGCGTGTCACCTCTTGCCAATTATGGTTGGTGATACTCAATGTCACGTCGCTGCCTACTGCCGCACCGTTAATCTTAACCCTGATGACGGCAGGGTTGGCATTGATGCCCATAAACGACTGCGACAAGTTGCGGACCTGAAAAGAAAAGGTGTATGTCGTCTGACTCGTGACGCTGACCTGTTGCCGCCATGCTGCCTTGGTGGGATTGGTAGCGGTGCCAAACCCGTTGAAAAGCAAGTAATACCCCGACCCGCCATAGCCCGTAAGGTTTGATGGCCAACCGCCAAAAGTGCCGGCACCATGACCTGCCGATGTGACGTCATGGATGAACTTTCCCTCACCTACCGTGCCACTCCAGATGCGTTCGTAGTCCGATATGGTTTGGTAATTGAAAGTGGTACTCTCAAAATCGCCATTGGTGACCAAATTAGTCTGGGCAAATAATGAAGTTGAGCAAAAAAACAGCACGACGAAAGCCGTCAAGGTTCTAAGGGCGCGGGTATTCACCATCATTTTTCGTTGTATTTCAGATTACAAACGCGCAAAAATACAAAAAGCGTACCAAATCCGCAAAATAAATTCATTTACAATCGTTTTCCGTCCAAAACGGCCTCTTTCAGCTTGTCGTATTCGTAGGTCAGCTTTAGCGAAAAGAAGGGGCGTGGCTCAGCAATCAGCTTGAGGAAGATGCGGTCGCCTTCCCAGGTGGGCAGTTCGAGCAGGTGGCTCTTGTCGATCCATTCGAGGTCGCCCTCGTTGCACACGATTTGCTCGCCCGTCCAATCGGTGCAGACGAAGATGTGCATGTGCTCGTCCTCATAGATGTTGTGTATGAAGGTGACGATGCCGCAGTAGCGCCATTTCGTCACGGTGAAGCCCGTTTCTTCCCACACCTCGCGTCTCATGCAGTCGTCGGGGCTTTCGCCCTCCTCGAACTTGCCGCCCACGCCAATCCATTTGTCGTGGTTGATGTCGTTCACTTTCTTGGTGCGGTGCAGCATGAGGTATTGGTTGCCGCGCTCAAGATAGCAAAGGGTTGTTTGTTTCATTGCTGTTGAATTATAAGGTCGGTCCTTCGACAAGCTCAGGAGCCTTGGCCTAAAAAAGCAAGGCGGCCTTGTTGGAGCCGCCTTGCAAAACCTGTTTTTTGAACTCTGGTATTAGATGATACCTTGAGCAAGCATAGCGTTGGCAACACGCATGAAGCCAGCGATGTTGGCACCCTTCACATAGTTGATGGTACCATCGGCTTGCTTACCATACTGGACGCACATGTCATAGATGTTGTTCATGATGGTGTGGAGGTTCTTGTCGACCTCTTCGGCAGTCCAGTTGCGGTGCTCGGCGTTCTGGCAGATTTCGAGGCCAGAGGTGGCAACACCACCGGCGTTGACAGCCTTACCAGGACCGAACGGGATCTTGGCGCCTTGGAAAGCGGCGATAGCGGCGGGTTGGCAACCCATGTTGGAGACCTCAGCAACGTACTTCACGCCATTGGCGATCAGTTCCTTAGCGTCGGCTTCAGCCAGCTCGTTTTGGAATGCGCAAGGCATGGCAATGTCGCACTTCACCATCCAAGCCTTCTTGCCAGGAGTGAAGATGGCCTTGCCGGGGAACTTGTCGGCCATATCCTGAACCTTGTTGCGGTTGGAGGCACGCATG
>DGXB01000104.1 GCA_002396205.1 Bacteroidales bacterium UBA4243 | reverse complement strand
GCTTTCGGCATGGGCATCGACAAACCGGATGTGCGACTCGTCATCCACATGGACCTGCCCGACAGCATCGAGGCCTATTTTCAAGAGGCGGGTCGCGCCGGTCGCGACCTGAAGCCGTCAGAAGCCTTCCTACTCGTTTCGCCTGCCGATATCCAGAAGTTGAAGGAGAACTGTGCGCAGTCTTTTCCTAAACTCGACCGCATCAAGTTGATTTATAATGCTTTGGGAAACTATTTTAGTATTCCCATTGGGGCTGGACAGAACGTCTCTTATCCTTTTGTCATCGGTGATTTCGCCAACCGTTATGGTTTCTCCATCATTGAGGTGTTCCATACGCTGAAGCTCCTTGAGAAAGAGGGTTTTCTACTGCTTTCCGACAGCTTCGACGAGCCTTCCAAGGTGATGATCAAGGCCTCTCGCGACGACATTTATGGTTTTCAGGTCAATAATCCGCAATATAGTGAATTGATTAAGTGTATGTTGCGCAGCCTTCCGGGGGTGATGACGGATTTCGTGAAAGTCAACGAGGAGACCTTGGCCAAGAAGTCGGGGCTCACAGCCGACAAGGTGGTGGAGCAATTGAAGAAACTCGAAGCCTATCATTTCATTTCCTATGCGCCACGCAACGATAAACCACAGATATTGTTCCTTTCGGAATTTGCTGACACAAAGCATTTTGGGTTGTCGAAAGAGAATTACTATGACCGAAAGAAAGATGCAGAAGAACGTGTGAAAGCTGTCATCGATTTCGTGAACAACGACGAGGAATGCCGCAGTGTGCAGCTGTTGCGCTATTTCAATGAGGACACCCGAAAGACTTGTGGCCGGTGCGATGTTTGCTTGAGTCGTGGCATCGAGCCGGTGCCTTACGGTACGATAGAGGAGAAATTGGTGAGCATGATGGCAGAAGGGAGCCGTCCCATCAATGAGGTGGTTTCCGGTTGCTCGGAGCATAGGGAAGATGACGTGTTGGAGACCATCCGGTTTCTCATCGACAATGGCGTTTTGCAGGCCGACGAAAAGGGGGCGAAGCTAAGTAAAGGCAACAAAAAAAGCCGTCGGTAACGACAGCTTTTTTTGTTTTGTTGCTTGGGTGATATTATTTCAGCAGATTTGCAGCGGGTTTGAATTTCACGACTTTCTTTGCTGCAATCTTAATGGTCTTGCCCGTTCTGGGGTTGCGGCCTTGTCTGGCGGGACGCTCGTTAATGCCCATGGTTCCGAAACCAACGAGGGCAATCTTTCCGTCCTTTTTCAGTTCTTCTTTGGCGACGTCGATCATAGCGTCAACAGCTTTTCTAGCATCAACTTTGGTCATGCCGGCCTTTTCGGCTACGGCAGCGATTAATTCTACTTTATTCATAGTTAGTTGTAATTAGTGGTTAAACATTTACCCGACAAAAATAGTGCATTTTTGAATAATGCAAGCATTTTTGGGAAAAAATGTGACATTTTTATGAAAAAAAACGTTATTTTCCCTCATTTGGGCATCTTCCTTATTCAAAACGGGTTGTCCAAAGGCCATTTAGTGGAGTTCCTCTCAAGAAATCGGCAATCGGCATGGCCTTTTTCCCGGCTTGTTGCACCTGCGTGAGATGGATGAAACCATCGTTCGTGGCAATCTTGAGGAATCTTTTGTTGTCGGTGACGACGCGACCGGTTCCAACCGGTGTCGGTCCAACTTCCATCTCCGATTCGAAGATTTTAAGGTCGATCTGCTCGCCGTTTTCCGACACGAGTTGGGTGTGGGCGGCAGGGTAGGGCGACAGCCCTCTGATGTGGTTGAAGATGGTTTGGCAGTCGTGGCTCCAGTCCACGTTGCAGAACTCTTTCGTGATTTTCGGTGCTGGCTTAAGCTGTTGGTTGTTAGTGAGTTCTTCTTGGGATTTAGGGTTGGTTACGCCATTTTCTATGGCTTTGATAGTCTCGACCACCACCTTGTTGCCCAATAGCATCAGCTCGTCGTGAAGCTCGCCAGCGGTTTCGTCGGGGCGGATGGCGACTTTCTCGCGCATGATGATGGCTCCTTTGTCGATTTCCTCATTGAGGAAGAAGGTGGTGAGTCCGGTTTCGGTCTCCCCGTTGATGATGGCGAAGTTGATGGGTGCGGCGCCACGATACTGAGGCAGCAGCGAGGCATGGAGGTTGAAGGTGCCAAGTTCGGGCATTTGCCACACCACGGCTGGCAACATCCTGAAGGCCACCACGATGAAAAGGTTGGCTTGGTACGATGCCAGTTGCTCCAAAAACTCCGGCGACTTCAGTTTTTCGGGCTGGAGCAGTGGCAGGTTGTGTTCCAAGGCGGTCTTCTTGACGTCGGAATATTGGATCTTGCGTCCGCGCCCGGCGGGCTTGTCGGGCATGGTGACGACGACGGCCACTTCGTAGCCGGCCTTGAGGATGGCCTCCAACTGCGAGGCGGCAAATTCGGGGGTGCCGAAATAGGCGATTCTGGTCTTGTCTTTCATAGGCTGTCAAAAAAAGCCTGACCCAAACGAGCCAGGCTTGTAAAAATATTAACCTCAAAATTATTTCATTTTCTCTTCAAGATAGGCGATGTTCTTGCTGATTTCGAAGGCCTCGTTGCTGTTCGGATAGTTTTTCTTGAGGCTCTTGTAGGTCTCCAAAGCCTTGTTGTAGTTGCCCATGATTTCGTAGGTCAAGCCCAATTTGCTGAGCAGCATGGGCGTGTTGAATTCGTTGGGGTTGGTCTTGCTGGCTCTCTCGTAATAGGAGACGGCATTCTGTTGGTCGCCAAGCTCAAGGTAGCAGTCGCCAATGAGACCCAAGGCCAAGGCCGACAGGATCTTGTCGTCGTTGGTGTATTTCTTGAGGTATTCGATGGCGTTGTTGTAGTCGCCTTGCTTCAGGTAGCAAAGGCCTGCATAGTAGGCGGCCAATTTGCCGGCCTTGGTGGAACCGTATTGGTCGACGATGTCAAGGAATCCGGCTTTCTCGCCTTCGCCGTTCAGGGCGGTGGCATAGTTCTCGTTCTCCATGTAGTAGGAGGCGAAGTCGATGGCTTTTGCGGCCTCTTGCTCAAATGCAACCTCTTGCGAGAAGCTCGCGTTCATCGCTTTCTCGTTGCGCTGCTTGTTGTATCTGCTGATGCCATAGATGGCGAAAGCCACCACCAACAGTGCAATGAGGATAATCCACAAGGTCTTTTGGTTGTTTTCAATCCAAAGTTCGGTTTTGCTTAAGGCCGATTCAACGTTTTCAAGTCTTTCTTCTGCTTGTTTTGTGTCTTGTTTTGCCATAACGATTCAAAATTTTGCGTGCAAAAGTACGCTTTTTCGGTTTACCATCGACCATTTTTTTGCATTTTTTTCTTTTTTCGTATTTTTGCACTCCTTTTTAATACTATTGAGCCAATGAAGAAATCCATCGTTTATGACGGTCGTGAGATGCAGGATGTTGACATACAGGCTGATGCCGACCGCGATGCAGCCATGCTTGCTTTCCTGACGCAGTTCATCACCGACGAGCGCCGACAGCGTTTCGAGGAGATTCTCGACTACCGTACCCGACATGTCACTGTCGTTTTGGAGGATATTTTCCAGCCCCACAATGCAAGCGCCGTGTTGCGAAGCTGCGAGCTGCGTGGCATCCAGGATGTCCATATCGTGGAAAACATGAACCATTACGACGTGAATCCCGAGGTGGTGATGGGCAGCACGAAATGGCTTAACTTGTACCATTACGAAGGAAAGGAGTTCAATACGCCCGATGCCTATGGGCTGCTCCACGAAAGGGGCTACAAGATTGTGGCCACCTGCCCTCATCGCGACGACTTCACGCCCGACACTTTGCCGCTCGACCAACCCATAGCCTTGGTGTTCGGCACGGAAAAACTGGGTCTCTCGGATTATGCCGTCGAAAATGCCGACATGCATGTGCGCATCCCGATGTTCGGGTTCACTGAAAGCTACAACATCAGCGTTTCGGCGGCCTTGCTGCTTTATTCGCTGACCAACCGGTTACACGAATCGCCCGACATCCCCTGGCACCTGACGGAAGAGGAACGCAATGCGCTCCGTTTGCTCTGGACGCGCCGCTCGCTGAGCCGCATCAGACAGTACGAACGCAAGTTCTATGAATTGCATCCGGAGTATAAAACACCTGATTTGTAACCAGTTTATTTCGCTGCCACGCCGCAGAGGTGGAACAATACCCTTGCACCGACGTTGCCATCCCAGTCGCCGCCCTTGGGGGCAGGGGAGACCTCGCATAGGTCGAAGCCGATGATTTCCTTGCCGGCCTCACGTATGCGGTTGAGGATATACATCAGTTCCTCGTATTCCAGGCCGCCTGGCACGGGCGTACCCGTGTTGGGGCAGAGCTTCGGGTCCAAGGCGTCGATGTCGATGGAGAGGTAGACTTTCTCGGGCAAGGCTGCAACCATCTCGTCCACAATGCTTTTCCATGTCGCGCCTTCAAACATGCGGCGGCGGCAGTCGCGGTCGAAGAAGACCTTGATGCGCTCGGGCTGGCTCTCTACCAAGGCTTTCTCCTGGTGGCAATAGTCGCGGATGCCGACTTGCACTAACTTTGTCACATTGTTGAATTTCAATGTGTCGTAAAAGATGGAGGCGTGTGAGTATTTGAAGCCTTCGAAAGCCTCGCGCAGGTCGCAGTGGGCATCGGCGTGCAGGATGCCGTATTCCTCGCCTATATTATTAAGGTATTGGTGGTAGGCGAGGGGGCAGCTGTGGTCGCCACCCAAAATGCCGACCACCTTGCCTTGGGCTTTCCAGTAGGCGATACGGTCGCGCAGCCAGGCGTTTTTCTTCTCGGTGGCTTCTTCTATTTCGGAATAAAGTGGCTCGAAAACTTCTGGATTTTCGTCGTAGGAACCGTCGTACAGCGCGTCTATGAGTTTCTGGCTGATAGGCTCCATCTCTTCGTGCAGCTCGCGGAGCTCGGAGGGGAACTCGTCCAACCAGATGCCCTTTTCCCACAAGTCGGGGTAGTCGTGGTGGCAGAGGTCTACTTGGAGCGAAGCCTCCCTGACGGCTTCGGGTCCGTCAACGGTGCCTCGGTTGTAGCTCGTTGTAAGTTCCCATTCGACGGGTATAATGATAATCTGTGCCTCTTCGGCGGTGCAGGGCAGGCCATAGATGCCTGAGTTGGCAACGGCTGCCGCGTTGGGGTCGAAATTGTATTCCATTGTTGATAAATTTGGCGGACAAAAATAAGGAAAAAACCAATTTAATTCCTACTTTTGCGCCCAAAATGATTTGCAATGGACCTCTTTTCATGCCTTTCGCCTTTTGTCTTTTGCAGCTTCGCCTCGGGCAGCAGCGGCAATTGCTACTTCGTGGGCAAGCAGGATGAAGGCGTCTTGGTTGACGTGGGTATCAGCGCCTTGCAAGTCACGACGGGCCTCCGGAAGAACGACTTGGGCATGAACAACGTCAAGGCCATCTTGGTCACCCACGACCACATCGACCATGTGAAGGGGCTTGAGATCCTGACCAAGCAACATCCCATACCCATCTTTGCCCATGCCGACTGCCTTCAAGGCTTGGCTGAGGGCAAGGCCACTAAGGCGATCGACAACGGGCTGTTCCATGAGGTGGAGCCGGGGGTGCCCTTCTCTATTGCCGACATCCGCATTGAGTCGTTTCCCGTGATGCACGATGGCCGTGGTGCAATGGGCTATCGTTTTGACTTTGAAGGTCATACATTGACTATTGCCACCGACATCGGGATGCTCGACAACGTGGTGAAGGAACAGATCCGTCACGCCGACAACATCGTCATCGAGGCTAACTACGATGTCGAAATGTTGGAGAAAGGTTCTTATCCTTACCATCTAAAGCAGAGGATTTCAGGACCTTTTGGGCATTTGAGCAACATCGAGTCGGCAAGGTTCTTGGCCGAAATATACCATCCGGGCATCAAGAACATTATGCTTTGCCACCTTAGCGAAAACAACAACACGCCCGAACGCGCCATGCAATGCCTATACGAGCAGTTCCGCAAGCACCACGTCCGCCCTGATGTGAACACTTCCATCTTCCCTTTACCGCGCCACAAGGGCACGGGCTTCGTCTACCTCTGATTCCACAAGTTTCCACGTTTTGGGTCATATTGTGGAAATTTCCACAAAATTCCACATTTAATATATGGTAAAAGTCATTTGTTAGTCATTTGATTGTCAATGATTTTCGTTGTAATAATAAATTAGGTATGAAATATGCTATGGATGAGGTAAAACATCAAAACTATGAAAACCAATTGGTCATTTTTAGCCATGTCGTTGCTGCTGGGTGCAGCAGTCTCATGCAATGTGGAGCGTTCGGAGAAGTATCAGGCTCTTCTGGCCGAGCGCGATTCGCTGTATACCGAAGCCGTGGCCGCCAAAGGTGGCTTCGACCAAGCCTTGAACACCATCAACGAGATTGAGAACGCGCTTGAGTCGGTGCGTGCCCAGGAAAACATCATCATGATGGAAAACCAGGAGGGCAACACTAACAAGGCCGTGTCGGAAATCAATGCCATCCAGCAGACGTTGCAAGAGAACCGCAACAAGATCAACGACCTTGAGAAACAGTTAGCCGCGCAAGGTGCCTCCTCAAAGGCGCTCCAGCAAACCGTCAGCCGCCTGAAGAAGCAGTTGGAAGAGAAAGACACCTATATCGCCTCGCTGAAGGACGAACTCCAGCAAAGCCGCCAACAGATCGCCGAGCTTAACGAGCAAGTCACCGACTTGAGCCAGAACATCGACGAGCTTAACTCGAACCTCGACGTGATGAATGTCCAAAACGCGGCACAGCAGGCCACCATCCAAAACCAGGATGCCATGCTCAATGCCGTTTGGATTGCCATCGGGCCGCAGCAGACCTTGGTCGAAAAGGGCATTGTCAGCAAAGGTGGTCTCTTCCAAGCCAGCGCCATCAACAAGGAGGGTTTCGACAAGAGCCAGTTCGTGCAAAGCGACAAGCGCGAGTTGGTCAACATCCCCTTGAACACCAAGAGACCCAAAATCATGACCACCCATCCTGAAAGCAGCTACCAGCTCACCGAGAGTGAGGAAGGCAACATCGTGTTGCAAATCCTCGACAAGGACGCTTTCTGGAGCATGTCTAACTATCTGGTGGTCTCCATAAAATAATTCCGTTGACGGAATTCTGCTCGTTTTCAATTTTTTTAAAATCGCCTCACATTTCCCCAATGTGGGGCTTTTTTTTGTGTGTAATTTTGTGGAATCTACGGAAAATTGTTACCTTTGCGCCATGAAATGTAGAATTTTAGTTGTGGAAGACGATGCCACCTTTGGCCTGATGATTCAGACCTGGCTGAAGAAAAACGGTTATGAGGCCGTGCTCGCGTCGCGCTACGAACAAGCGAAAGCCGAAATCTCGTCGAAGGCTTTCGACTTGATTTTGACCGATTTGCGTTTGCCCGACGGCGATGGCATCATCCTGATGACCTGGGTGCGCGAGACGCTGAAGAGCAAGGTGCCCATCATCGTGATGACGGGCTATGCCGAGGTGCAGACTGCCGTCTCGGCGATGAAACTCGGTGCCTTCGACTATCTCAAGAAACCCATCAACCCGAGCGTTTTGGAGGAGAAGATCGCTGCGGCCTTAGCCTCGTCGGAAGAGGAAACGGGCGAAACCTTCATGCCGAGCAACAAACAGTGGGTGAGGGGCAACAGCCCGGCAATGCAAAGGCTCTACAAACATGTGGAACTCGTCGCCCCGACCAAGTTCTCCGTCCTCATCCTTGGCGAGAGCGGTACGGGCAAGGAGTATATCGCCCGCATGATCCATGAACTGAGCCAGTTTAGAGACGGCCCGTTCATTCCTGTCGATTGTGGAAGCCTTTCCAAAGAGTTGGCTCCCAGCGAGTTGTTTGGCCATCTCAAAGGCTCTTTCACCTCGGCCATTGCCGACAAGAAAGGCGTTTTCGAGCAAGCCAAGGGCGGTACTGTGTTTCTTGACGAGGTGGGCAACCTGCCCTACGAGGTGCAGATGCAGCTGCTCCGTGCCTTGCAGGAACAGAAGGTGAGGCCCGTCGGGTCGGCCACCGACATCCATGTTGACGTGCGCATCCTCGCCGCTACCAACGAAGACCTTGAGAAGGCCATTGATGAGGGACGTTTTCGACAGGATTTGTTCCACAGGATCAATGAGTTTGCCATCGAGGTTCCGCCTTTGCGCGACCGCCTTGATGACTTCGACGAACTGACTGCTTTTTTCATCCGTCAGGCCAACGAGGAGCTGGGAAAGAACGTGAAAGGCATCACCAACGATGCCTTGCAGCGCATGAAGGAACAGCGATGGAACGGCAATCTGCGCGAGTTGCGCAACGTGGTGCGTCGGTGTGTGCTGTTTGCCGAGGGGGAGAGTATCGAGATGGACGACCTTCCTGTGTTCAGTGCGCCCAACAAGAAAACGGTTGTCGCCGCCGACGATGACGACTGGGCCTTGCGTCCCGAGCATGAGAAGGAGCAGATCGAGGCAGCCTTGCAGAAGGCGAGAGGCAACAAGACCGTGGCGGCCAAGCTCCTGCAAATCGACCGCAAGACCCTGTATAACAAGATGCACCTTTATGGGATAGAATTGTAGTGGCTGGTCACACCCCAAACACCTTCTTATAGTCGATTTTCGTGTATTTTGTTGTCGAATACATATTGCCGGTTTCCCTAAATGGCTTGAAATAATTTTCGGGTACGATTATCCTGTCTCTTCTGCCGAATAGCTCTTGGAGGATTTTGAATCTGTCCGAGTTGAACTTGCTCTTGGCATCACAGATAAGTTTGTAATATTGATTATCAGGGCCTTCATAATATTCAGTCACAAGCTCAGGCTGAGGTTCCAATCCTTCTATGTCGCGTCTCAGAATGTCCTCCGGACGGGCAATGTCTTCCGATAAGGCGTCGCTGACGGCCAGTTTCATCATTTCCTTGGTTAGTTCCTTTTCGTTTCCATGAAAATGTTGCTCAATACTTGATACCACAAGTTCGACACGTTTGATAAAGAGATTAATCTCATCGGCTGATTGCCCATTGTGGTTGTGAGCCTCGGCTCTCACCATTCTGTTCTCTTCGTCCCAATCCGTTTCCTTGACCGAAATCCTTAAGGTGGTCTGGTAACGTTGTCCACAAAAACTCCACGATATTCTGATGGGGCACTCGCCCTGCTTGTTGGTTCGCTTTTCCAAGGTGAATCTTACTGGCATTTTCTTTCTTTTTTAAACTGCAAAAATAGGAAAAAAAACGAAATACGCACGTTTATCGCACATGTTTTTCAAAAATTATATAATTGTATTTCAACGATTTGAACAAAAATTTCATTCGTTGCAAAAGTCCCAATCGTATTAGGCGGCAGAAATTTCAAAAAAACCGTTCTTTAAAATCAAGTAAAAATGCGATTAGGAATCGTTGGATCAAGGGAGTTCTTGGACTACTCTCTGCTGGCTGCCACAGTCGACAGCTTCGTGGAAAAAACCAAGATCAAAGTGGAGAAAATCGTCTCAGGTGGTGCCAAGGGCACCGATTCGTTAGCCGCCCGCTACGCCTCGGAACACGGCTACCCACTCCAGGAGTTCAAACCCGATTACGGCAAGTACGGTCGCGGTGCCCCGCTGAAGCGAAACACCGACATCGTGGAAAACTCCGACATCATCCTCGCCTTTGTGACGGCCTCAAGCCGAGGCACTTGGGACACCATCAGGAAGGCGCAAGCGATGAACAAAATCGTGAGGATCTACAACGTCTGAGTCCCTTCGGGGACTCAGACTCCCCTCTAAATCAAAGTGTAACAAAACAGAACGAAACATGACAACTTGCGAATGGTGCGGGAGACGCTTCCCCGATGGAGAAGGCTACAGAGGCGGCCCGCGATGGAACAGGCGATACTATTGTTCCAGAAAATGCCTTCTCGAAGGCGAAAACAACTTGTCGAGCGCCGATGAAACGGAGGACAATTTGACCGTCTTTCAGAGGGCCGGACGATGGCTGAAAGACCTTGTCATCACAGTCGTCGTTATCATTGTCATCATCATTTTAATCGGGCTAATCTTATGAAAACAAACGACAACTTTGGGCTTGATGCAGAAGAGGCGAAGCTTCGCACAACCTTTGTTTGCGACAGGGCGGATGCACGCAGCACGTCGATGCGTTGGCTTACTGAAAACAAGGAAATGAATGAAGCAGAGGCAATTGCGCTTGTCGAACAGGTGGAAAAACGCTTGGAGGACTGGGAAATTGGTTTCATGTTGGCCATCGTCAGATGGGCTTACTACAAAACCATCGACCCCGAGAACGAAGCCGACATCAAGCGGGTGAAGGATCTGCTGGAAGCGTTTATCCATCACCTTATGGACCACGACAACCAAAGTGGCGTGAGGATAGAGTTCGCCAATCTTTGTTTCAAACTTGTCAGGGAAGGAGAAAAAGAAAAGATTCTTTGGACCATGGAACAGACGGAATATTGGCTTAGGCCATGGGCAAAAAATGAAACTTAGCAGCTGGATTCTTGTTTTACGCACGGTTTACGCACATAAAATATAAAATTTATTTCATTGTGTTATAGTGTTTTACAACTTTTTTGAGTCCGTTGCATTTCGTTCAATCGTATTATATGCCGAAAACCGACAAACAAACACACAATGAGCACCAAAAAATCTCACAAACAACAAGAGAGAAAAAGAAAAGAGCAATTGCAAGCCCGCGCCAACATCGACGCCTTCCGCACCCAGCTCGAAATGAAAATCAGGGACCGCTTCCCGGAGCTGGGCACCGACCACCCCGCCGTCGTCGCCGAAATGGACGCCATTTGCGCCGCTGGACTCGCCGAGGGGATGATCGTCCTGGGCAAAATGGTGACTGGCATCCGCACCGAAATGGGAGTGAACCCCGAGGCCGACAAAGGCTCGCTCATCGGTGCCATCGTGCCCTACGTGCTCGGCATCACCATGGAAAACCCGATCGAGAACGGCCAGCTCGACACCTCCTTGGCCAACGCCGCCGAAATCAAGACGCCGCTGCAAGTGAGGCTCTATTTCGACAACGAAGTCCGCAACCAGGTGGTGGAATGGGTGAAGGCCCGCTACCCCAACGTGACCACGCGCCTCGGCCAGCCCATCGTGAAACTGCCCAACGTGGTGGCCGAGTTCAAGAAAGTGGTAAAAGACCCTGATTTTCAATATCTTTTGGAACAATAAATCAAAGCTAATGAACAAACATGGCTTTAACGGCATACGTACCATTGTGGTAGTGGCTTCAGATGCCCCGGATGACCAATGGATAGTTAAACGATACAACCAAAATACAAGGCGTCCTCTGCTCTCAATCTTTAAGAGCAGTGGCTACGCCTGCGCTCAAGCGATGGAAAAATTCGGAAACTTTTATCGCCCATGCGCCATATTCAACATGTCGGTTGATGCGGCAAAGAAGATCTGTGGCAAGTACCAGCGAACCTCGTTCGTGTTTAGTGTTCTGAACGAAGAGGGCGTGATTCACAGCGAGTATTATACAAAACAAGAACAAGACCCAACACTCCCGTATAGCAAACAAGCCAATGACTTTACCAAAAACGACGAGTGCGACACTTCGGTAGATACGTCTAATCCAGATGGAAATCTTATGGTAATTGGTAAAAAGTTCAAATATGGTATTCCGTACCAAACGCTTAATACGGTAAATGAAACAATCTGTGAAAACCTGACGAGAATGGTGGCTATTGAAAAAAATCGTGGGAATCATTCAATTACGGAAGAAGGGGTGCTTGAATTTACGATCAACCGCGTCGGTATGTCTCCGTATTTATGGCGAAAGGCAACAACAAAAGGACTATTATGACCCCAATGAACATCCGAATCGAGAAACAAGACATGCAAACCACTATGCTCATCGAAACAGACCTTGACCAGATTGTCGCCGAGAATTTCGGCGACATCTGCGAGGCTTTGGCAAAACACATCAATGCTTTGGTGGAGCTGCAAAACATTCAATACCAGAATATTAAAACAGATGATATGATCGACATCATTAGAAAAAGTGGCGATGCCAATGAAGCCGCCGAGCGTCTTTGCCAAAAGCTCGACATTAGTATGGCCGCAGCCCAGCTTGTCCTAAAAACTCCTTTAATTGGTTTGGATAAGATACTTGATTCCAATTATTTGGACTCAAAAATCGAGCAACACATGGGTAGTATACAAACAATACTTTGGCCACTGTTTTCCTATTAATTGAAGGGTAAAAAGCGGAAATGGTTTGAAAAATTCTAGAATGTGGTTAGTTTTGCAGGCTGAAAATAGAAGTTTAACCCTTAAATTATTAAAATTATGGAAGAAACGATTAAGAATGCAATTGAAAAGTCTTTCGAAATCCTGAAAGAGTTAAAGAAAAAAGGTTTCTCAAAAGAGACAAAGTTAATCATCCCCGTTTATCAAAACAACAAAAGGAAGAATTCGGAATCGGAAGATGAGATAAGAGTTAGTGAGCAAGAATTAAGGTTTGTCTTTATTGAGCAGCTCAATAAATTTTTGCCTGAAGGTTTTTACTATTCAATCGAAACGCCAACAAAGTGTCCATACAAATTCTCGGAGAATGGTAAGGTTTGTGAACCAGTAAGAAATGAGGGCCAATCTGGTAATTTTGACCTTACGATTCAAAATGAAAAGAAACAAATTGTTGCCATTGTTGAGTTTAAGTCTAAATCTGCGTCTCCTCATTCGTATGCAAAAGATTTATGCAAATTATGGAATAGAGAAGAAGGACTTGGGAATGGTACGCTAAGATACTTTATCAATGTGTTTGAAACAATGGAAAGAAAAACTCGAAATAGATTTGTGCAAAAGATTAACAATAACAATTGGTTCAAAAAGCAAAAAGAAGATGTTGATGTGTTTGTTGTATGTAAATCTCTGACTGAACACCAAGAAGAATTCGAGTTCTTCGATAAAGATAGTAAATTAAAAGAAGTTAGTTGATGTCATTGTTTTTGAGCAAACACATGAATAGTCCTCAGAACAACATAACCTTCACTATCCACCGTGGTTCCCACCAAATCGGTGGGAACTGCGTTGAGCTTGCCACGGCAAACACCAAAATCCTCGTCGACTGTGGCCTGCCCTTGGATTTCGAGGAGCAACCTGCGGAGGTTCAAGAGAAGATCCTTGAGGACGCAAAGGAATGGACGCGCGATTGCGACGCCATCTTCCTCAGCCACTACCACGGCGACCATTACGGTCTGCTCCGCGAAGCCCCTGAAGGCGCCAAGGTCTATGCCACCAAGGAAACGGCCAACCTGATGAAAGTGTCGGGCGTGTTTGGCGAAGACCTTACAAAACATCTTGATGTACAACCCGTTGCCGACACGGTGACGGTCAAAGACTTCCGCGTCACGAAATACGATGTCGACCATTCGGCCTTGGGGGCTTGTGCGTTCCTCTTTGAGGTGGGCGACAAACGGATCCTTTACAGCGGCGACATCAGGCTGCATGGAAAGAAAGGCGTGTTGTACAAAAATCTTCCGCAAAACGTGGATTACCTCTTTCTGGAAGGCACCAACCTGGGCAGGAGCGGGAGGCGGAAGACGGAAAAGGATGTCGAGAACGCGTTTGTCGAGCAAATCTCGTCGAATCCCGACAGCCTGCATTTAGTGTGGTGTTCTTCGCAAAACATTGACAGAATCGTGGACTTGTACAGGGCGTGCGGGAAAACCAACCGGATTTTGGGCGTCGACCCCTACACGGCCTACATCTTGGAACTTGTGAACCAAACTCATCCAAGCATTCCGAATAAGGGATATACCGGTTTCCAAATCTATTTCCCTTGGTATTTTACGAAGAGGATGATTGAAAAAGACAAACAATTGGTATATGCTTTGCGCAAAGGGGCAACTAAATTGGAACAAAATGATTTGCAGGTGAATCCGTCGAAATATGTGCTGGTTTTCCGTCCGAAGCTGCTGGCCGACCTCAAAAATCATCTTGCTGATACGAAGGTGTGTCTCACCAACTCCATCTGGGCGCAATACTGGGAGCAGGACAAGCCTGAAATCAATAGCATGAAAGCTTGGCTGGCGGAAAAGCCGGAACTGAGGAAGAAACTGCCCGACATCCATACCAGCGGACACGCCGACGTTGCCTCGCTGCAACAGATTGTCGAACATATCCAGCCAAAGCTGATCGTCCCCATCCACACCGAACATTCGGAGGACTTTGGGCCGCTATTCCCCAAGGTTGAGGTTTTGGAGGTCACTGATGAAGTTCAATATTCCATAGATGCTGTTTAAACGAATGAAAATACTACACATTTCCGACACGCACGGCAAGCATCGTCAGCTTAATGGCTTGTCGGAAGCTGACATCATTGTCCACACGGGCGACTTTACCGAGGATGGCACCGAGGAGGAAGTCAAGGACTTCGTTGAATGGTTTGGCGGTCTGCCGTATAAGCACAAGATTTTTATTGCGGGGAACCACGACTTTTGCCTTTATGGCGCCAAGTTAGAAGGTCTGCCCGACGACGTGCATTATCTCTGCAACGACGCCCTTACCATCGACGGTATCAAGTTTTACGGCGTACCCATGTTTGTCCAGGACGATTTGGAGGGTGACTTCCCGGAATTGTTTGGCCACATTCCAAACGATACCGACGTGCTGCTCACGCACCAGCCACCTTTGGGTATCTTGGACGAGCAAGATGGCATCAATTATGGCGACTATTACCTGTACAAAAGCGTGATGAATGTCAGGCCCCGATACCATCTTTTCGGTCACCAGCACCATACCGAAGAAGTGTATCAGGTTTTCCGCAGGGTTCGTTTCTCGAATGCCGCAAGGAGTTTGGAGGGACGGTTCGCTGTTTTGAAAGTCTGAAAAAAATGCTCCATAGGAGCTTTCTGTTAATAACAAACATTAAACTAATGAGGTGTGCTCCGTAGGAGCTTTCTTTTGTTTCTTCGGATAACCGCATAAAGAAATTCAGTCTAATATGGAGTGGCAGGCGTTTGGCTGGGAGATAGGCCATTGGTAATTATTCGGAAACGTTTTCGGAAAAAATGTGTTTTTTGACGCTCTTTTTTTCGGAAAAAGTGTATTTTTGCCACCTAAAATCATCGGAAAAAGTGTGTTTTTTAGGTATGATTTTTAAGGAAAAAATGTTAATTCAATGTTACCCAGAAAGATAGAAAAGGTTAAATGAGGATTGGGTCTTTATCGAAGAAGGGATTACTTATTTGCCTGTCTATTATGTGATGTTTTTGTAGGAGGAGTCCGATAATTCCCCCTCCATCTCAGCCGCATTAATCTCGTCCAACAGCAGCATCGCCTTGTCGTAGTCCTTGGCGAAGACGAACACTGAAGCGTCGCCTTTGATGGTGCCGGCGGCCCATCCGGCCACGAGGCTTTCTTCCTGGAAGTTGCGGATGAGGAACTGGATGCCGTTCTCTTCCAATACGCTGCCGATGAACTCGGCATTGACCACCGAGCCTGAATAGATCCGTTTGATTTCGTTTTCCATGGCGTTACTTTTTTGATGATGCTGCAAAGTTAATCAATTTCTTTGGATTATGTATTGTTTTCTACGTCGCATATGGAAAATAACCTAAAACAGCGCTTCAGGCTTCATCTGTAAAAAATCCTCGGCTTTGATTCCGCCATCGCCTACGATGATGGCTTTGGCGTTTGGAAATTGTTTTCTGAACTCTCCTAAACCCGAATTGCTGTCGTCGGCATTGCTTTTCACCTCGATGGCGAGCAACTGTCCATTCTTCTCCAGCACATAATCCACTTCCTTCCCCTTCACATCGCGCCAATAATAGGCCTTATAACGCCCCGCGACCGCTCCGTTAACGATATAAGCGCCAATGGCCGACTCAAACAACCTGCCCCACAAGCGCAAATCGTCGAGCGCTTCGGCAAAATGCTTCCCGCAATAAATGCTTTTCAGCGCATTGTTGTACACTTGATATTTGGGAACGCTATTCCGCTTTCGTGCGCCATCAACGGCATATTTGCTCAATGTGCGCACCAATCCAGCTTCGCCCAACAGCTCAAGATAATCCGCCAAAGTGGTCACGTTGCCAGCGTCTTGTAATTGTCCCATCATTTTTGTCAGCGGTAGCTCCATCCCTGAATAGGCTGAAGCCAACTCAAACGACTGTCGCAGCAAGGCTGGCTTCATGATCTTCGTTCCTTGCAAAATGTCTTTGTTAATGGTGGCCTCAATGATGGAACCCGTGATGTAGTCCAGCCATCGGTTTTCGTCGGAAATCAATGGTGCGGCTCCTGGATAGGCTCCAAAGTATACGTATTGCTCCAAACTGAAACCAAACGCTTCCCGCATTTCAGGATAGGACCAATGCGGCATGACGATACGTTCGAAGCGTCCCATCAGACTGTCGGCCAATCCATAGTCGAGCATTACGCGCGACGAGCCAAGCAATACCACCTTGATGTTCAAGCCGTTGAATGTGTCGGCATCCCATTCTTTCTTGACTGCTTCGCTCCATGAGTTCACCTTTTGAACCTCATCAATGACAAGGATGTGCTCAGAAGCGCCTTCTGCTTTCATTTTCCGTCTTACGGATTCCCATATCCCGCTGATCCAACGAATGTCGCTTGCAGGCACCGCATCGGCTGTAAACATGGAATAGGGTAGTGTGGAGTCGGCCAAAACCTGCCTTACCACTGTGGATTTGCCCACTTGACGTGGCCCCATCACCACTTGAATGAACCTGCGTGGCTCTTTCAGTCTGCTTTTTATTATTTGATATTCAGCTCTTTGAAACATATCTGTTGATTTTGCTCAATGGATTGAGTAAAAATACTCAATAGATTGAGTAATTTTAATACGCGAGGCAAAAATAGGTAAAATTCCGTTATCTCGTATTGCTTTGGCTATGTTTTTTACTCTTTTTCCACATTCAGCATCACAATGGCAAACAGCATCACCGCTGCCGCAATCCATTGCACCGGCGAATAATGCGTGTCGTTGACGAAATAGTCCAACACCACGGCGGTGATGGGATACATCAGCTCGAGGAAGGTGGAGAGCGAGGCTTTTACATGGCGCAAACCGTAGTAATACAGGAAGATGGCCCCCGAACCCGTGGTCAGGCCAATGAGGGCGATGAAGAGCCAGTTGCGCGGTGTCACCTGCGAGAAGTCGCCGAGATGTCCCGCAAACAGCACGATGACGAACATGATGGCCGTCGTGAAGCCGTAGCGGAAAAACGTGGAGGTGACGAAGGAATAGTTGCCTAAGATCTTCTTCGAGAACACCGTTGAACTGCCAAACGAGAAGGCGGCCAACAGCGACAGCAAGGCTGCATAGACCGTGGTGATGCCGTTGGTGCTGAAGTCGGGGAGCGACCAGCCGAAGGTGAGGAAATAACCGCCAATCAGTGCGATGGTAGCCCAAAGCGCAAAATGCCTCTTAATCCTCTCTTTCAGGATGATACGTGCCAATACGATGGCAAAGACGGGTTGTAGTTTTTGCAGCAACACGACAACCGATAAGCTGTTGAAGTGCAACAAAAACAGCGACTTGACGATGGCCAAGGTGCCCAAGGCGCCGCCAAAAAGGGCGATGAGGGTGAAATAAAGCAGGTCGGAGCGCGACATGGTCCTCAAATGCTTGTATTCCCTGAAAAAGAACACGTTCATCAGCGCGAAAGGGCAGAGGTGGATGACGAAGACCACGAAGGCCGTGTTCAAATTATAGAGTTGCGGCGTGAGCAGGATGCCGTCGACACCCCACAGCATTGCGGACAATGCAACGGCCAATGCTCCGGTAATATGTTTGTTTTGTTCTTTGTTCATGTTTTTATTGTCAAGAATTTCAGGATTTTAGAATGGATTTCTGTTTGAATAACGATGAATTTGAGAGGAAATCGTGGACGATTTCTGGAAAAATTCTCTCATTCTCTAATTCTTGATAAAACCTTATCATTCATGATCGCTTCCTTTTCCCACCTCACGCACATGATAATCGAATTGACTAAATAAACCACATACATCATCGTAATCGGGAAGTTGCCAGCCTTGACATACATGAAGATGCTGACGCAATTGATGGCAATCCAGAGCCACCATTGCTCGCTGAACATCCTCACCATCAATATCATGGCTACTACCTGCATGACGGCTTTGGCCGAATCGGCGAAAGGCGCGAGGTCGTTGGTGAAGTATTTCATCAGCAGGCCGAAGCCGATTGTGCCGACCACGATAACTGCAAGGCTGATGAGCCTCGACCTGTTCGTCATGTGGATTTTCATCACCTCGTGGGTCTCGTGGTTCATGTTCTTGGCCCAGGTGAAGAAGCCCACAAACTGCATCACGAAGTTGTAGACCGTCACGCCGAAGTCGGCATAGAGCCTGGAAATCAATGTGATGTAAAGCATCAGGCAGCAGTGGATGAAGCCGAAAAGATAGTTGGACAATTTGCCTTTGCCGCCTAAAACCACATTGATGATGCCGCAGGCCGCCGCTACGATGTGAATCCAATAGAAACGGTCGGTCGCGCTGTCGTATTTGAACAGGATGGACATCACGGTGATGACGACGCTCACCGTCACCAACCAAATGACGTCGAAAGGCTTCCAGCCTTTTAGTTCGTCTTTGAGTAAGTTTTTGAATTTCTGCATTTTAAAAAAGAAAATCGGGGGTTTTGTGGGGCAAAGATAAGAAATCTTGCCATTTTTTTCATGTTTTCAAGTCAAATCTTATTATTTTTGCGCCCAAGTTCAAACACTTTAAATTATGAAGAAAACCTTACTTTTCTTGGCCGTAGCTTTGGGATTGGTACCTACGGCCTTTGCCCAGACGAAAGACAATGTGGCGCGCGAGTGCGTGCTTTTCGAGCTGTTTACGGGCGTGCGGTGCCCTTATTGTCCGGCAGCCGCCAACGGTGTGGCGCAAATGTTGGAGGAGGGCTTGGCTATCGCTCCAGTGGCCTACCACACGACAGCGTTTTCCACTGAACCCTATATTACCAATGAGACCAACGCCCGCGCCAATTATTATGCCATCTCCAGCTATCCCACGCTGAAGGCTGATGGCATCACTGGCATGTCGGGTGGCGGCAATGCCAGCCAAAGCACGTATTCCAACTATCGGAATTACTACAACCAGCGCATCAACGTTCCAAGCCCCTTCACCATCGACTTGAGCTACGAGCCGGTCGACGGCACCTCGTGCAGGGTGAACTGCACCGTGACGCAGGTCGGCGAGTGCAATGGCAGCGACGTAAGGGTGTTCATCGCGCTCACGCAATCGAACATTGACGTGTCGTGGCAGGGTATGCAAGGGTTGCACCATGTGTGCCGCGATATGATCCCCACCCAAACGGGTACGCCTTTTGTCGGTCCTACGATGACCATCAGCGAGGCTTTTGAGATGAACTGGCCCAAGGAAGACTGCTACCTGACGGCATGGGTGCAAAACTACACTGGCAGTTCCAAGGAAGTCTACCAGGCCGTGCGCATGTCGATGGCCTTGGATCTGGATTACGACATCGCCCTGAAGTCGGTGGAAGACGTTGTGACCCAAAACTGCTCAGGCATACAGAAGCCTACGGTGACTGTTAAAAACATTGGCAACCAAACCATTACATTCTTCGATTTGTGCGCTTTCGACGGGCATGAAGACCATCGCCAGTCGTGGCACGGCACGTTGCCGAAAGGCCAATCGGTGACGGTGACGATGGACGAGTTTGTGGCGGTCCCTTGCGATGTCTTGAGTTTCTATGCGGTGATGCCTAATGGCGAAGCCGACCAGTTTATGCCCGACAATTTCGTCCATGTTGCCATGGAAGAAGCAACTGCAACCGATGGCGCACTGACGCTACAGCTCAAGACGGGAGCCAATCCTGAGAACCTGACTTTTGAGGTTCGCAACATCGACACTGATGAAATCGAGTATAGTTTTACCTTCGATCAGGCTAATCATGCCTATCGTCAGGACTTCGTGCTGTCGCATGAGGCTTGCTACCGCATGACGATACGAGACGTTTCGGGTCACGGCATGGGAACCGGTTTCTTCCAGGTGAAGGATTCCAACAACCAAATCGTTTTCCGTGGCGGCAGCTCGGGCTGCGAGTTCACCTATGAGAGATCTACCGAGCTTCACAGCGACGGCAGCGTAGGCATCGAAGAAGCCGAGCAGCCCGAACCCACTAATGTCTACAAGGTGATCGAGAACGGTCAGCTCATCATCGTCAAGGATGGTGTGCGCTACAATATCAATGGACAGAGATTAATGTAAGTTTTTGATTTTTGATTGGAATAGCCGCCCGCCTTTGATGCTGGCGGCTATTTTTTTCACAGCACTGAACCCTTCGGGTATCGGGAACATCGCGAAGGTGTGGAACATGCCATCATATTCGTAAAAACGTCCGGCTTTACCGGCCTTTTCGTAGGTTTCCTTGAGGAACAGCGAATCGGGTTTGAGGATCTCGTCGGAACCGAAATAGACGCTGAGGTTGTCGACGCCGCTGAAGTCGCCGAATACGGGGCTTACCCAAGGGTGCTTGGCAGGCAGTTCGCCTTGCCAGACGGCATTCAGGGTGATGACTCGGTCGAGTTGGAGCATCGGGTCTCTCTCTTGCAAAGCCCTCATTTCCTTCTCTTTGGTGTGGCTTAGGTCGACGCAGGGGGAGAGTAGGGTAGTGGTGGCGGGACGTTGCCATCCGTTTTTGCCCGCTTCTTGGGCGACGACGAGGCAAAGATGCGCCCCCGCCGAGTCGCCAACGAGATGGATTTCTTCGTATTGTCTTGATTCCGAGATGCTTCTGTAGAAATCAAGTATGGTTGAAACGGTGTCGGAACAAGTGTATTCGGGCGATTTGGGATAGACGGGTAGCAGCGCGTCACAATGCGTGCGCAGGCAGAGGTCGTGCAGGAAGCGCCAATGGAAAAACACGGGCGGGTAGATGAAAGCGCCGCCGTGGAGGTAGAGGATGAGCTTGCGCGAATGTTCGCTGTGCTTGAACACCTGCATCTCAAAGCCTGTTGAAGCGGTGAACGTCTCCGTCTCCACAAAATAACCTCTGAAATAGCGCGGCACGCGCACTGGCCTGAGGTTCTCGCGGCGGCAATGCTCCAACTCTTCCATCACCTCATCGGGTGTGGCATCGCGCAACTGCTTGAACATCAGCTTCAGGTATTTCTCCGTAAAGGCTATTCCTGGGTTCATGCTTAGTGTTTCTGGTAAATCTTCAGGTCAAACATCGCAGCCGCGCTGATGACGTGGTCGAAGATGTCGCTTTGGATGTCCTCGTAGTGGGTCCATTGCTTGTCGCTGCTGAAGGCGTAGATTTGCAACGGCACGCCAAACTCGGTGGGTTGCATCTGGCGCACCATCATCGTGAGGTTGTGGTTCAGCTTCGGGTTGTGGTTGATGTAGGCTTTGATGTAGGCGCGGAAAATGCCAAGGTTGGTCTGCTGCCTTCCATTCATGATTTCGCTCGTGTCGATGCGGTTGGCCTTGTTGTATTCAAGTATATCTTCCTCTTTTTGAATAAGATAGTCCCTAATAAGGGAATAGCGCTTGTATTTCTCGATCATCTCAGGCGTGCAATAGCGTATGGTGTTCACGTCGATGTTGATGGTGCGGGCGATGCGTCGTCCGCCCGACTCCGACATGCCGCGCCAGTTGGTGAAGGGGCTGGAGACCAAGCTGTAGGTCGGGATGGTGGTGATGGTGTTGTCCCAATTCTGCACTTTTACCGTTGTGAGGTTGATTTCCAGCACGTTGCCGTCGGCGGGACCCACCGCAATCCAGTCACCGATACGGAGCATGTCGTTGGCCGAGAGCTGTATGCTGCCCACGAAGCCTTTGATGGTGTCCTGAAAGACCAGCATCAATACTGCCGACATGGTGCCCAAGCTGATGAAAATGGTGCTGAGCTTGGTGTTCATAAGGTAGGCGATGATAATCAGCACGGCAAGGACATACAACACAATCTTGATGACTTGCACCAAACCCGTCAGTGGCTTGAGTTTCGACATCTCTTGGGTGTTGTAGATGTCCTCCAAGGTGGTCACTATCGAGCTGAGAATCATGGTGTAGATGACGATTTCGAAGATTTTGACCAGTTTTCCCAACGAGGTGGCGGTGTCGGGAAAGTCGGGGAGGACGTCGGGAAGCAAAGCGCCAATGAGAAGCGCAGGGATGAGCAGGCAGATGCGCCCGATCACCTTGTTCTTGATGAGCAGGTCGTCGTATTTTGTGGTGGTCCGCTGGATGATTTTGTAGACGGTTTTCTTCAGTATGAACTTGACCAAGAAGAAGATGCCGAAGCCGAGTAAGAGCAAACTCAGGGTTGAAACGGTCTCGGCGAGACCAATTGAAAGGCTCTCGTTGAGCCCCATCTTAAGGTTGAGGTTGGTCAGTATTTCTATGTATTTCAGTATCATGATTTATGCTTAGTTTATTGTGAATCATTCCGTTGTTGTAGACTTGGATGAAGCGGTACAGCTTGTCGTACACGTCGGGGCATTGCAGCCGGTCGATGAGGTTGTCGTTCAGCAGCGAGTCGCTGATGGGCTTGAAGATGCCGAAGGGCTGTTCTCCGTCGGATTGCACGAGATAGGTGCCGTCGCAATATTGGTAGGTGAGGTTGTAGTAGCTCACAAACGACGGCTCGCTGAGGGTGTCGAACAGGTTGCGCCCGAACGAAAACAGGGTGTCGTTGGCTCCCACCGCTGCAAGTATGGAAGGCCCAAGGTCGATTTGCTGGGCAATCTCTTTGCAGTGTAATGGATTGATTTTCTGTGGATAATAGAAGGCAACGGGAATGGCGTACATGCCCCAAACGTTGCTATATTCGGGTTGGAAATGCTCGCTGTTGGAATAGTCGGTAGTGATGACGAAGAGCGTGTGGTCGAACCATTTTGTCCGCGATGCAGCCTCGAAGAAGTCGCGCAGGGCGCAGTCGACGTAGTAGACGGTCTTCTCGAACCCGGTCCAGAAGTAGCTCTCGTCGGGCAGCTCGAAGTCTTTGGGCACGCGATAGGGATAGCGCGACGAAAGGGTGTAGATGGCTGTCGCGAAAGGCTCGTGCACGCGACTCAGGGTCTTGACGGCATATTGCAGGAAAGGCCCGTCGTAGATGCCCCATTGCCCGTCGAAGTCGCTGTCGTCGCCGTATTCGGTTCGCCCGAAGTATTTGCTGAAACCGGCACGACGCGCAAAGTCGTCGAAGCCTAAAACTCCGTTTTTGCCACCGTGCATGAAGATGGTGGTGTAGCCTCGCCTTTGCAGGTGTTGGCTATAGGCGTCGAAGTCGTTGGTTGCATAGGCCGACCTCGTGAAGTCGTTCTCCATCAGCGCGGGGAGGCTGGCTAAGATGGACGGCAACGCTTCGAGGCCGCGCCGACTGTTCGACATGCCGTTGAAAGTGAGGCTGTTGTCGAGCAACGAGTCGAGGAATGGCGTGATTTTGTAGCGGCGGTCGTGGCTGTAGTAGCCAATCATCTCCTGCCCGACGTTTTTCAGGATGACGACCACCACATTAGTGGGAATGGTGTCGGCTTGGACGGTGTCGTTTTCGATGAAACGGTTGGCCACCAATGTGTTGTGGATGGGCGTGAAGTCGCTGTTGTAGTGTCCGTTCAGCTCCTCAAGGTCAGTGTCGTGGGTGGTGACGAGGCAAAATGGCGTGTTGAGCAGGATGGGTGCGTTTTGTGGGTCGGTGTATTGCATGGCGGTCTCCACCGTGATAGGCTCGGCTTGCAGGCCGCCACGTCCGGCAACGAGGGTCAGCAACGTCATGACCACCAGGCTGATGGCTTGGCGCAAACGCCATCGGGGTGCTTCTTCCTTGGTGGGTGGCTTGATTCTGGTTTGCTCAGCCACAACCCTGATAATCAAAACGAAAAGGATTAAAATGACGAGCAAATACCAGTAGTCGAACAGCACTTGTCGCATGGTGACGAACGAAACCTCGTCGGAACGGCTGAGCAGCTTGATGAAGTCGATGGTGAGGTGCTTCCCGAAGAAATGGAAACAGATGATATCCAAGAAGTTGGAAAGGATGGCAAGGGCGTTGAGCGTGACATATACGATGTCGATGAAACGCTGCAATCCTTTATTGTAAATCAGTCGCGACGGGAAACAATAGAAGAGGATGGTCAGGAGGTTGATGCCGAAGACGATGGGAAGGTCGAAACGCATCCCATTGAAATAGAGCGACAAAGCCTGCCTGATGTTGAGCTGGTGGAAAAACTGTATGTTGAACAAATAGAGCATCCATCGGCTGAGGCTGAGTGCAAGCAGGGTGGCCAGCATCCTGTAGAGCAACAGCATGTAGGGGGTCGAAAGCCATTCGTTGAATCTCTCTTTTCGGGTCTGACGGCGCATTATTTGTTCCTTTATGGTTGCAAAAATAGATAAAAAAGGTGTATCTTTGCCCAAATTTCCATCAATATGAAGTCTGTCAACATGAAAATGCGTTCGTCATTCACCGTAATGCTTTGTTTTTTGGCCTTGGGCCTGATGGCTCAGGAGCGTTTCCCGCAGTACCGCAGTCCGTTGGACATCCCGATTCAGCTCTCGGCGACGTTCGGCGAAATCCGTCCCAACCATGTCCATGCCGGCCTCGACATCAAGACGCAGGGCGTGGAGGGAAAGAAGGTGTATGCCGTGGCCGATGGCTATGTCAGCCGTATCGGGGTTTCGCCTTACGGATATGGTAACGTATTGTATATCACGCATTACGATGGCTTTACGACCGTCTATGCGCACATGCAGCGCTTCTCGGGCGAGATTGCCAAATACGTGAAGCAATACCAATACAAGCACAAGAAATTCACCTCGCAGATTTATCCCGACAAGGACAAGTTCCCCGTCAAGAAGGGCGATCTGATTGGCTATTCGGGCAACTCGGGCGGCTCGGGCGGACCGCACCTGCACTTCGAAATTCGCCACACCGACAGCGAGAAGCCGGTCAATCCGATGTTTTTCGGCTATAAGATTGAGGACAACGTGAAGCCGCTCATCCAGGGCGTGTCGGTCTATCCCCTCGGCGAAACGTCGACGCTCGAACGGGCCTCCAAACCGATGTTTTTCTCGTTGACCGACAATGGGAATGGTCGTTATAACCTGAAAGACAGACCGATAGTCTATGCCAATGGGGATGTGTCGTTCGGTGTTTGCACCTATGACCGAGTGGGCACGTCGAACAACAAGAACGGCCCCTATCTCTATGAGCTTTACCTCGACGACGAGTTGGCTTTCCAAGTGGAGGCCGACAGTTTCTCTTACAGCGAGCCACGCTATGTCAACAGCCTGTTGGACTACCGCCACTACAAGCAGAAGAAGTCGAGTTATGTGCGCACCGAGACCGATCCCAACAACAAGCTGCGGATGATCAAGAAACGCAATGGCATCGCCCACGTCGAGGAAGGCGACACGATTGAAGTGCGCTTCAAAATCAGCGATTTCGCTGGCAACGTTTCGACGGCCAAGTTCAAGCTCGTGGGCACCGAACCCGTTGAGGTGGAACGCCCAACGCACCGCCGCAGCGAGTATCTCGTCACTGCCGATGGCTCGATGAACAGCAACATCACCATCGAGGATTTCAACGTCTCGATGGAGAAGGGCACTTTCTTCCGCGACGAATGGGTACGCACTGGTCAGCGCGACGAAAAAGGCTGTTGCTCACGTATTTATCGTTTTGGCGACGAGGAGATGGCTGTTTTCAAGAAGGTCACCGTCAGCCTCCGTCCCAACGAGGAATGGGCTGCCGACAAACGGCTTTACATTGCTAATATCGACAAGAACGGCAAGGTCAGCTCGCTTGGCGGAAAGATGAAGGACGGCTGCATTGAGACCACTACATTCACCTTGGGTGAGTACACCTTGAAAATCGACTCGGTGGCACCTTCGGTGAAGGCCACCAATTTCAAGAACGGGCAGGCGGTGAGTTCGCTCAAGTCGCTGCGTTTCAAGATTTCCGACGACATGACAGGCATCGAGACCTACGACATCTATTTGGACGACGTGTGGGTCTTGGGCCAATACGATGCCAAGAACGCTTTGCTCTATTACGAGTTCGACGAGAAAATCAAGAAAGGCACCAACAACGTCAAGGTCGTGGTGACTGATGGGGTGGGGAACAAGAAGACGTTTACGGCTAAGGTGGTGTATTAATCACCCACAAACTGATAAGCTCCCAAATCGGGTGCACCTATGCGAGAAACGCCGTCCAAGTCGTAGGGCAATTCGTTGCCAAACAGCGGGTTGCCTGTGCCGATGACGGGCGAGGCGATGCTGTCGATGTGGCAGTCGGGCTTCATCGGGTCGGCGAAATAGGGCTCAAGATTGAAGAGACAATGGCTGAAGCCGGGCATCGTGCCGTTGTATTTCTCCGACTTGATGAGGCAGTGGTCGAAGAGGTAGGTCGAGTCGGCATCGGGACCAAACGAAGTCTTGAACTCGTCCTTCTGCTTGCCGTAGATGATGCAGTTGTCCATCTCCATGTGGAAAGGATAGTAGAACAGCTCTTCGTTGGCGTCAAGGGCGCGGTTGGTCACCACGATGGCGTTCTCGTTCTTGTTGTGTTCGTTAGCGTTCCAGTAGTTGGCGATGGTGCCGTGCACAAAACGGTAGTCGCCTCCAAAGGCCCACACGTTGGCAAGGCCGCAGTTGGCAATCACGAAGTTCTTGGCCTCAACGGGATAAAGGATGGAGTGGATCCCATATCCGCTTTGGTTTTCGATGACGGTATTGTCGATACGCAGGGCGCATTCGGTCGCCTTCAGCGACGACTGGCAGTTGAGGCCGATGGTGCCGTTGCGGATGATGGCATGGCTGATGCGATGGTCGGCACCGGCGCGACCGTCCATCATCAGGATTTGCTCCCATTGCCCTGGCGTGTTGTTGTAATACGGCTCCAAGCGGTCGCCTTGGATGATGACGGGTTCGTCGGCAGTCCCGTCGATGATGAGTTGTCCGTCGCTCCACGAGAAGATGCCGCCGCCTTTGTGGCAATACACCTTGGTTCCCGCCTCTATTTTCAGTGTCCCGTAGGAGTTGATGAGTGCCCAGCCGTAGATGACGTAGGGCCTTTCGTTGGTCCAAACCGTCGTTTGCAGGCTGTCGGCAACGATGTGGTAAGGGTAATCCACGTTGCCCAAGGTGACCACCTTGTCGGCAACAATGTAGTTGGCGTTTTGTCCCCATGCCAACAGCTTGATGGTCTGTGTGTTGCCATTGGTGATGAATTCCAGTTCGTCTTCAACTACGAAGGGCGTGTTGAGGTCGTTCGGGTTGATGGTGACGCGTAGGAATGAGAAGAGGCTGTCGCCGGCTGGGATGTTTTTGTCGTAAAACTCGATGCCGCTCTCGCCGTCAACATTGAGGCGGTAAGGTGAGTTGTCGCCGCCCGTAAGACGTATCGAGCTGATTTTCAAGTCGTCGCCGTGTCTGTTGTAAATCCTCAGTTGGTGTGTGGCCGAACCGAGCGAGGTGAACACCGTGTCGAACAAGACCGTGTCAGCCGAAAACTCAAGTTTCAGGTTGGCATCGGGATTGATTGTGTTGGTTTTCTTGCAAGAATATCCGGCAAAAACCAAGAGGCTCAGTATGAGGAAAATATGTCTTTTTTTCATGACGATGGATAAAAAAGCAAAATTAAACTTTTATTTGATACGATTGGAAACGGATTTTATTGTATTTTTGCGGAAAATTCAAAATGATGAGAAAGTTTGGGATTATCGCATCGCTTTGTTTGATGTTATTGGGCTTTTGTGGCAATGCTTCGGCGCAGACCTCTTCCGATAGGCAGGACATGCGTGGAAGGATGGTCTATGGTGGCAATTTCGGCTTCGGCCTCCATGGCAGCCGTTTGTCGTTTTCGATTGCGCCACAGGTGGGCTATCGCATCCTCAGTCCTTGGGAGATTGGCGTTCGTGGCATCTATAATTTGAATTGCTATTTCGACAAATACGTTGGCAATACGTTCCGCCACTATTTCGGCGTGGCGCCCTATACCAATGTCGAGGTTTTCAGGGGCTTGTTCCTCCACGTCGAGGACGAGATCATGTATGGCGTGGCCCGCTATCAGAGTGAGACGGTGTCGTCGAAATGGTTCAACAGCGTTTTCGTTGGAGGGGGCTATCGGCAGTATGCCTACAATGGCAGCTTCGTCTATTTCATGGTGCTCTACAACCTGAGCTGGAGTAGCATTTCCACGGGCGGTATGGATACGCCTTATGCCGCGCCCTTCGCCATCCGCGTCGGCTATTGCTTTTGATTACCCGATCATTCTTTCAAGGTCGCGTTTCGAGTCTTTGGTTTTCAGGCTCTCGCGCTTGTCGTAGAAGTGTTTGCCTCGCGCCAAGGCAATGTCCAACTTGGCCAATCCCTTGTCGTTAATGAATAAGGTGACGGGCACGATGGTGAAGCCTTTCTCCTGCACTTTGTTCTTCAGTTTGCGCAGCTCGCGGGCGGTGAGCAACAGTTTGCGGTCGCGCTTCGGGTCGTGGTTGTTGTAGGTGCCTTGAGCGTATTCCGAGATGTGCATCCCAATGACAAACAGCTCGTTACCCTTAAATGAACAATATGAGTCCGCCAATGTGGCCTTGCCGTTGCGGATGGACTTGATCTCCGTTCCCGTCAGCACGATGCCTGCCGTCAGCGTCTCCACGAGGAAGTACTCAAACGAGGCGCGTTTGTTCTTTATCTTGATGTTGTTTGTGTTCTTTTTTTCCATAATGGCGGCAAAATTACAAAATTCTTGCCAATTATTGCTATTTTTGCCCCATGAATACCATCGGACACATCTTCAGGCTCACCACTTTCGGCGAGTCGCACGGCACGGCCATCGGCGGCATCATCGACGGTTGCCCATCGCAGCTGAAACTCGATTTCGACTTCATCGACAGCGAACTGCAACGCCGCAGGACGGCACAATCCGCAACAAGTTCCCAACGCTTGGAACCCGACAAGATAGAATGGCTCTCAGGCTTGCTCGACGGGGTGACTTTGGGCACGCCGATTGCTTTCATGGTGCGCAACGAGGATTGTAAACCAGAGGATTACGAGGCGTTAAAAGATGTGTATCGCCCTTCTCATGCTGATTTCACCTACGAGCAAAAATACGGCATCCGCGACTGGCGCGGGGGCGGAAGGGCTTCGGCGCGGACCACCTTGCCCATTGTGGTGGCGGGTGCCATCGCGAAGCAGATCCTGATAGAAAAAGACATTTTTGTCAGGGCCGAGACGGTTTTCATGGGCAATGCGGAACAGGCTCGCATGGAAGGCGATACGGTGGGTGGTATTGTCGAATGCCGTATCACGGGCGTGCCGGCGGGCTTGGGCGAACCGATGTTCGGGGAGTTCTCGGCTGAGTTGGCCCATGCCATGTTCAGCATCCCGGCGGTGAAAGGCTTCGAGGTGGGCGACGGCTTTGCCTTGGCGAAGATGAAAGGCTCGGAGGCCAACGACACCTTTATTAATAAGGACGCGGGACTGCGGGACGCGAGACGCGAGTCCTGTCCCGAGTCTCGTGTCAATATCACCACGTTGACCAACCATTCCGGCGGTATCCAAGGCGGCATCACCAACGGCAACGACGTGGTTTTTCGCGTGGCCTTCAAGCCGATACCGAGTATCGCGAAGCCTCAGCAAACGGTGAATCGTGCAGGGGAGAGCCGCGAAATCGCCATCGGCGGACGGCACGACGTGTGCGCCCTGCCGCGTGCCTTGGTTCTTGTGGAGGCTTTGGCGGCGATGACGGTGGCGGATATGATGATGCTGCAACAAGCCCATAATTAGGATGGAAAATCTCTTCAACTCGGCTAAAAGTGCATAAAAAATCATACTTTTAGCTGGGTTGCAAAATTGGTTTATTCAAATAAATCACTCATTATAAGTGTTTTATCTATAATGTCACTATGCTCGTTTTGTGATAATCCAATCGTGGTGATGAGTATGGTGTGTATGGCTTTCTTCGTCTTTGTTTCCTCGATGAAACGCGCTTTGCGGTTGATGATGTATCAAGAATTTAGCGAATTTGAGATTTTGTAATTTGCTGACTATTTGAATTTTGCAGAATTTTAGAAAAAATTGCAGGCAGTTTTTAGAAGCCCCCTTAATAATTCCTGTTTTTGCAATCAGAGAGAATTTGGCTCATCGTCTACAACGACAAGCAACAAGATTTGTTGCGCGACTATCAGGCCAAATACCAAATTGCCGAAAAGGAGCACGAATTGCAGTTGCAGGAGCAGAAAAACCACCAGAGCCGCCGCTTGCTGGCCTTCGCCATTGCCATGGCTTTGATGTTTTTGGCCTTGGCGGTGATTTCGTTGCGCTATGCCACGCAACGAAAACGGCAAACCGACATGCTGAAGCGCCTCAACCAAACCAAGGACCATCTGTTTTCTGTCGTTTCGCACGACATCAAGACACCGGTGATGATGCAGGAAAAGATCCTCAACATGACCTCCTTTGTCGACCCCGAATATGGCACGGGCGGCGAAATGGGCACGGGCATCGGGCTTTTCGTGAGCCAGCAGCTGCTCAAGCGCAACGGCGAGGACATCCGCATCGAAAGCAAGGAAGGACAAGGGACACAGGCGTTTTTCAGCATAAAACAATATCAAAATGGACAATAACAAGAAAATCAGGGTTCTATTGGTGGAAGACCATCCGCTCTACAGGGTGGGCATCAGAATGTCGTTGGAGTATTCAGGCTTGGACTGCATCGTGGAGGCAGAGACGGAGAACGTGGAAAAGACGTTGGCTTTTCTCGAACAGCACGGCAGCGACATCGACCTGATTCTGCTCGACTTTTATCTCCCCGACGGCAGCGGCTGCGATGTCATAGAAGCGAAAAAGCGGTATTATGAAGCCGAGACGCCAATCCGTGTTTTCCCCAATCCATGCGATGCCTTTTTGCTGGTTGAAGGACTGGAACAATGCGACTTGACGCTGTTCAATGCCTTAGGCCAAGCCGTACTGAATTTGAAACATCGTGTTGGAAACCAGCGACTTGATTTCAGTGCGTTCGCCAATGGCGTGTATTTGCTGCAAATCGACTCACCGAAAGGGCGAATCGTCAAGAAGGTGATGAAACGTTGAAAACGCTATTTCTTGTCTTTGGCTTTCTCATACAGCACCGCCCCCGACACCATCCAGTGGCTGAAACTCGTGCCTTCGTCCTTGCCTTGCGGGATGGCGATGCGAACGGCGTGCTTGCCTGGCTTCAAGTCGTTGAGGTCGAAATAGATGGGATTGGTGGCCGTGCCCGGGCACCAGCCCGAACGCGAATAGTCGGACGAGGAAAGTCCGTTCCAGAAGTTGCCCGAAACGGGGTTTTGGTCGCGGAAGGTGGCGCAGTCGCAACGCCAGGGCGTGTGGGTGAAGCGTTTCTCGCCGTCGATATAAATCACGTTTTCCTTTGGGTTGAACTCGTCGCCGCCGTCCCAGCCGCCGTGGCCGGTGCTGAGGTAGCGCAGGCGGACGTTGGTGATGCTGTCGGGCAACTCGAATTCCACTTCCAAGGTGTCGGTGGCGAACAGCCGACCATAGTTTTGTCCGCTCATTTCCATGACGTTACAGGTGTTGAAGAGCGGGATGGAACGCTGTCGCAATGGTTTTTTGCCCCATTTGTCGTCGCCAGGGTAGGCGAGGAGGTTGAGCGAGAGTTTGTGACCGCCCTTGTCGTAGTTGCCGATGAAAGCACCGATGAGCACGTCGCCGCACAATCGGTCGCGCAACTCGTTGATTTCCTGCTTGTAATAGTTCTCTTCCGCCCATTCCAAGCCGTCGATTTGCACACGGTCGTTGTAGTGGCCTGCGCCAAACGAGGTGAAGAACCGCACCAACTCGACGGGAGGCAGGTAGTCTTTCTCGGCCTTGATGCCTTGGTATTGTTGTCCGTCTTTGCCAACGAACTGCGGCAATGCCTCGATGCCTTGCGTCAGGCCGTCCTTGAAGCTCTTGGCCTTTTCGGTAGGGATGACGAAGACGGAAGCCGAGCGGTCGTAGGCGTCGCCGTTCGAGCGTTGGTGGATTTCGGCGAAGAGCTGGTAATGTTCTGGAAATTCCGGAAGTTTTATTCGTTTCACGATGATGGTGCCGTGGCTGAAGTGTAGCGTGGTGTCGTAAGGGATATCGCCGCTAATGGGTTCGTATTCAGCGAAGTTGATGGTCTCATCGTCGAAGACGGGGATGCGGACGACGACTTTGTCCTTGCGCATTTTGGCCAATTCCTTCGAGGTCTTGCGCTCGCCTTTGTAGTCGGGAATCATGTCGACCATGGCATATTTCTGGTCTTTGACTTCCTCCAAATCCGTGACGTATGCCCCGTTTCTCATGCAGCGCACCATCACGCCTTTGAGCCTGCCCAACCCTGGCATCGGGGTGGCCTCAAAGCCGAGACTTTCGGCCATCCACACCTCGATGGTGTTGGAGTTGATGATTGTCTTGTATTTATTGCACTTGTAGCCGAGCACTTTCTCCGTGCCTTCCTCGCTGAAAACCACGTTGTTGTTCGTCAAAGTGCTGGCAGTGAAATACTTCCCGTCTTCGAACTCCACGATGCTATAAACCGAGTCGGCCTTGTAGTCCACATAGGTCATGCTCTCGGCATAGCCAGGGATGGGGTTTTTCATGCTTTTTTCGCTGTCGCTGATTTTCAGGCATTTTGCGTTCTCAACAACGGCGACGAAAGCTGTGTCTTGTTCCGCGACATCCTTGGCGTAGCTAAGGTACATGAGGGCGTGCTGCCCAAAAGAGAAACCTGCACAAAGCAAGGCGATGAGAGTGGTAATAGTCTTTTTCATATAGTCATGAATTTTAAATCATCGAATTTTAAATCTTTAAATATTGAATCTTACTCCTTAATACACGATAAACCCCACCACCCCCGAAAGCACAATGAGCAATATCGGATTTGCCTTGAAGAAATACGATGCCACAAAAGCCAAAACGCAAATAATCACGCTGATATTGTGTTGTCCGCGACCGAAATCGACGAAGTTCTGCGTGTTCATCATCGAGAGTCCGGCGGCGAAGATGAGTCCGGCGATGGCAGGCTTCAGTCCTTTCAAGGTGTTGTCCATCAATGAGTTGTTTTTCTTGCTCATGAAGAGCTTCAGGATGAGGTAGACCATGACGATGGACGGCAGGCATAGCGCAAACGAAGCCAACAGCGAGCCGCCGAAGCCAGCTGTGGTGTAGCCCACATAGGTCGCCAAGTTGATGGAGATGGGGCCAGGGGTCATCTGCGAGATGGCCACCATGTCGGCAAAGTCGGTGGTGGTCATCCAGCCGTAGTGGTCGACCACCTCGTGTTGGATGAGCGACAGCATGGCATAGCCGCCGCCGAAGCCCAACACGCCGATTTTCACGAAGACCCAAAGTAGTTGTAGGTAAATCATGGCTGGGCCTCCTCCTTTTTGGCTTTTTTATTGATGATTATCGCATAGACCAAGCTTCCCGCAATGGCGGCGAGGATGACGTAGGCTGGCGAGACCTTCAGCCACCAAATCAAAAACACTGTGGCGATGGGGATAATGGCGGTCTTCCAAGTCACTTTGGCGGATTTAATCATGCGCAGGGAAGGGGCGAGGATGAGGGCCACCACACAGGGACGGATGCCCTTGAAGATGCGTTCCACCACGGGCTGGTCGCGATACTCGCGGAAGACCGTGGCCAAGAGCAAGATGATGGTGATGCTGGGGATGATGGCGCCGAGCATGGCGGCAAAAGCGCCTTTGGTGCCCGCCACGCGATGGCCGACATACAAGGCCGTGTTGACCGCAAACACACCCGGCAGCGACTGCACCACGGCAATCATGTCCCAAAACTCGTCGGTCGGAATCCATTTCTTCTGGTCGACGACGGCCTTCTCCACCATCGACAGCATGGCATAGCCGCCGCCGAGGGTGAAGGCCCCGATTTTGAAGAACGACCAAAACAGTTGAAGCGGTTTTTTCATGCAGCAAAATTACAAGTTTTTTGTTCATGTTTCAAAATAACGCTATCTTTGCGGGCAATATCTCTAATTCTTGATTAAAATGACCATTCTTGACGTTTCCGTTATGACCTTCAGCAGCCCCGAAGCCTGGCGTTGGTTGATTCAATTTTGCATCTTGGCCGTTGCCCTTTTGGTGGGTAACTTGCTGAGGACCAAGATCCCATTCCTTAAGAAGAGCCTTCTGCCATCGGCCCTGCTCGGTGGCTTGCTGCTCCTCATCTTCAAGCAGTTTCCTGGCTGCGATGGCATCATCAACAAGCCGATGATGGAAATCGTGACTTATCACGCCTTGGGTCTGGGATTTGTGGCCTTGGCCTTGAAAAACAACAAGGTAGAGTCGAAGTCGACGCCGATGAAGGTGATTGAGACAGGCGCTCTGACGGCAAGCACTTACGTTGTCCAAGGCATTGTGGGTCTGCTCGTTTCCATCCCGTTCTTCCTGTTGGGCAGGAAACTGTTCTATGCCGCCGGCTTGCTGTTGCCCATGGGTTATGGCCAAGGTCCGGGTCAGGCCTTGAACTTCGGTAAGATCTTCGCCGGTGCTGCCGCCGACCAAGGCTTGAGCTTCCCCGGAGCCGACTTCGGCCTCTCCATCGCGGCTATGGGCTTCGTCGTGGGCAGTGTCGTGGGGGTCGTCTATATGAACATCCTGCGTCGAAAAGGCATCCTTTCGAGGAAGAAAATCGACGACGCGCAAGTCAACAAATTGGAGGATTACGAAAGCAAGGGCGAGATTCCCGACGCCGAGTCCATCGACAAACTCTCGGTGCAAATCTGTATGGTATTATTTGTTTATTTCCTTGTGTATCTGTTCACCAACTGGATCCAGGGCATGGAATTAGGCAAGTTTGGCGAGAACACGTTGAAACCCATGCTTTGGGGATTCAACTTCTTGATTGGTACGCTGTTTGGCGTTCTTTTCAAGTCGATACTGAACCGTTTCAAGAAGGCCCAAATCGTACATCGCGAATACATCAACAACTATATGCTCAACCGCATCAGTGGTTTCTGCTTCGACATCATGATTGTGGCAGGCACGGCGGCCATCAACTTCGAGCAGCTTGGCCAGTTTGTGCTGCCTTTCGTGCTCATCGTCGGTTTGGGTGCCATCGTCACCTTTATATATGTGCGCTGGATTTGCAAACACCTTTATCCGGGCTATGTCTACGAGGGTTTCTTCTCGATGTTCGGCATGTTGACGGGCACGGCCAGCAACGGCATGATTCTGCTCCGCGAGATCGACCCTAAGTTTGAGACCCCAGCCGCCAACAACCTCGTGCTGCAAACCCTTTCGGCCATCGTGCTCGGCTTCCCCGTGCTGCTTTTGATGGGCTATGCCCCGCTGAGCCTCACGGCCACTTGGATTACCTTGGGTGTCTTGGTCGTCTTCTGGATTGCGCTGACGGTGTTCATGCTACGGACGAAGATATTTAAGCGGAAGCAAAAGGAGGAATAGCTGGTTTTTTTGTTTGCAATAATCGTTTCATAAATGAGAAAGCGGCCGCCGATCCTTATATGTTTTTTGGTATTGATGGTTATGATGGTAATACAGCAATGCATGAAATAGGACATTTTTTTGGCTTAAGAGATAGGTATGACCCCAATAATCCCGAACACGCCTCATACATTAAAGGAGATCTGATGAGCGATGATATGCCAAATCGCAGAAATGCAGTAGAGCCTTTTAAACGCATTATAGAATATAATAATTTGACACCAGGAACAAGTGGAACTATACTTATTAATAAAGATAATAGAGAACCAAAATGAATAGCTTATTAATTATATTGTTTGCCTTTTCTCTCTTTCAAGATAATCATCCTTGTACTGAATATAAAACGGAAACGAATTATCTTATTCAAGAACTAACCTATGGTTATGGAGCAGACCATTATCCTCCATTTGCCTGTATCTATAGGTTGAAAACAGATTATAATTTGTATTACATTACAGATGAAGATTATCTATTAAATGCGATTGCTGCCGATTCCATCAATTTAGATTCCCTAACTTATTTAGTTCCACATTTTAGTGATTGGGATATATTTGATTCTGTGCAAGACAAGTATACAAACCGAGTTTGCTTTTCGAAAGCTTTGTATGATATTATGACCATGGATAATACCGAAGTGTATAAAATAGGAGGCAAGTATTATGCGATAAAAAAGATACGGTATGCGTATTTGGACAACATC
>DGXB01000003.1 GCA_002396205.1 Bacteroidales bacterium UBA4243 | reverse complement strand
TTACACCGCCGAGATGCTGATGGCAGACAAGTGGGAGTTCCCCTTCAGCCGTCAGGAGGCCGGTTTCCCGATGAAGAGCGACGTTCAGGACAAGTACTTCCCACACGTCACCCGCATCGACGATGCATACGGCGACCGTAACTTGGTTTGCAAGTTCTCGGCCGAATAAGGTTTTTCTCACGCAGGAATTGTAGTAGAGACGGTGCATGCACCGTCTCTACGTGTTTCAGACCACCGACAACGCCCGCCCAACTTCGTGAATCATTTCGAGAATCAAGGCTGTGCGGGCTTTAGTGGGGTGTTTCTTGCCCAAAAAATGCAAAATTATGGGAAACGTAGAGACGCACTATGGCACTCTACAAATTTATTACAAATTATCAATGATATCCTTCAATAGCGCATTGAAGTCGATGGCATGGTCCTTTGACGAATAACCTAAGATTACGACCACCAAGTCCTTCGACGGGATGACAAAAACCCTTTGCCCATCGTGGCCTTTGCAATAGAACATATCCTCGGGCACATCGGGCAGTTCCTTCCCTTGGTTCAGCCAGAAGAAAGCGCCATAGCGCCCCTTGCTGTCGGAGGCTGGCGTGGCGGTGTATTTCGCCCAGCCTTGGGGAAGCACCCGCAAACTGTCGACACAACCGTCATCGAGGTACATCTGTCCGAAGCGGGCATAGTCGGCAGCCGTGATGTAAATGTAGGACGAGCCGACGGGCGTACCGCTCATGTCCTGCTCGAAAACCGCGTTGCGGATGCCCAAAGGAGCGAAAAGCCGAGTGCGGATATAGGCAAGGAAGGTCTCATCGGAGGAGAAACGGCTGCGGAGATAGCGCATCACGATGTTGGTGGTGCCGCTGGAATAATACCAATGTGTGCCAGGTTCGTAAGCAAGCGGCTTTGAGAGCGCATAAAGACCCATATCCTGTTCGCGATGCAGCATCAGGTTGACGTCGGAGCGGGCGCCATAGTCCTCATCCCATTCCAATCCGCTTTGCATTTGCAGCAAGTTGTTGAGGGTGATGTTTTTGCGTCCGTCGTTCTGCCATTCGGCGATGTCTATGGGCGTATTGATGTCGACAAGGCCATCACCTGCCATGACACCCGTCAGGGCATTAGTGAAGCTCTTGGCCATGCTCCAACTCAGGAGTTTTGTTTCGGGACAAATGCCCTTGTCGTATCGTTCGGCGACCACCTTGCCCTTGTGGAGCGCCATGAAAGCGAAAGGATGGCCGTTATAAGTACGGTCGTCGACCAATGCCTTCGCGATAGGCTCCAACCTTGCCCTCGTGGCGGAGTCGCCCAAAGCAATAGGCTCGGAAGGCGCAGTTTCGGCAGGAAGCGGGTAGGCATGTTGCCTCAGTTCGTCGACGGTGGCGCCGCGCAGCAAAGTAACACCGTAGCCATCGCGATAGACCGCCGTTGACTTGCCCCAAAGGAAGCGGCTGGTGACGGTCTTGTTCTCATAGTCCACCTTGTTGCGGTTGAAGCGGATAAAGGAAAATTTGAGGTCGAGGGCTTCGACTTCCTTGGCGTCGCGACCTGAGACGAACACCGCCGATGCCAAGTTCTTGGCGGCATAGCCCGTGATGATGGGCATCAGGCTGTTCAAATAGATGCAGCCGCCGATGATGGCGACAACGAGCAATGCTCCAATAATGCGTAAGACTTTTTTCATCTGTTTATGGTTTATAAGTAATTGTTCAAAATTTAACTGGATATTCTTTTGACACGAGACTACGGGACACGAGACGCGAGACGCGGCTTATGTCTCTCTCATTCCCCAGCGTAATCCACGAAAATCTCGTAGTTTTCGAAAATGATGGTCTCCCCTGCCCTGATTTTTGCCCGCTTGCGGTATTCCACCTCGCCATTGCGAAGCACCATTCCATTGCTGACCACCTCTTGGGCCTCGCTGCCAGAATACACCACGTCGCAGGCTTTTAGTAATGAGATCAGCGGTATGAAGTCCTCGCCGTCGCGAAGGGTGAAGATGATTCGATTGAGTTTATTCGCCATTTTTGTTGGGTTTAGGGTTTTGTAGCCTTTCGGTTTGTTTTTTTTCGGTATGTCGCGCCATCACCTCAAGCATAAAAACCGCCAATGCGCCCAAGGCCACCATGACGAGCGCCATAAGCAACTCGGAGCTACAGGGAGGCAACGAGAAAACATAATCCGTTCCGACAGCATGTTTCCACGGATACACCACGGGCAGGCTGCCTAACATGAAACCGGCCAGCACCGCCAAAGTGCCATCGCGATAATCGCGCATAAGCCACGAAAGCAAGTGCGAAAATCCCACCAAGCTGACCAATGCCCCAAGGGTGAAAGGCAACAAGATGCTCATCCCATGTCCGAAAGTGGAGAACTTGGTGAGCGAAGGAATAGCCTCAGTCACAATAAGTTCGTAATTTCCCATCAGCAACATCAGGTGGGAGCCGGATACCCCTGGTACGATCATCCCCGTAGCGCCTACTATGCCACAAAAGAACAGGTAGAGGAAATGGTCGTTGGAATAAGGATTCGACTTAATGGACAGGAAGAAAGACAGTCCCATGCCCAAAATGGCTAGGATGACGTTCTTTGCATTCAATTTCCCGACGCGTTTCATAACATAAACGACGGAAGCCAAGATCAAGCCGATGAAAAACGACCAAGTGTAAACCTCATACGACTTCAAGGTCTGCTTCAAAAACACGGCAGTCAACACCATACCCGCAAGGATTCCCAAAACAATCGTAATGAAGAACCTGAAATCAGTGATGCGTGCAAACTCGCTGAACTCGCCCTTAAACAATAACTTGAAATTCTTGATTCTCAGTGAATTGATTGCATTGATAAAACGCTCATACACACCCAAAACGAGCGAAATCGTGCCACTCGATATGGGGAACACATTGACCACTCCCATGATCATGCCTTTGATGAACACTTTTATGGACAACCATAAGTTAAGCATAAGCCATCGTTTTGCTTTGATAGTGCAAAATTACAAAAATATTGTATTTCCACCCATTATTTGCCGTTTCTTATCTGGAAAATCTACTTATTCAAGCAAAGATTACTATCTTTGCACTCCAACAAACACCATCAAAATGACTGACCCCAACAAGATCATCTTCCCGCAAAACCTCGACATCAAGGTCATCGTGGCAGCCACGGTGCCCATCGAGGAGAGCAAGGCCAACATCAGCCGTGTGTTCGGCAACTGCCAAACAGTACATAGCTTCGTCAGCGCAAGAGCCAGTGCCAAAGGCAATTACATCACCTACACCTACAACATCGACCTCGAAAGCCAGGAACAGATGAACGCCGTTTACGATGGCCTGAAAAGCGTCCCCGAAATCAAGTTTGCTCTATGACAAAAGCCTATTCCATAAGGATTTACGGACGTGTGTTCAATGTGGGCTTCCGTCGCTATGTGCACCGCTACGGCCTGCAATGCAACGTGACGGGCTACGTGGAAAACGATATCGCCAACGATTGCGTCCACATCGAGGCCGAAGGCGAAGAGAAGGATTTGGAACGCTTCACGCTGCTCTGCGGCGAGGGCACACCTTACTCATTAATTACCAATATGAGAATTGAGGCGAATGAACCGACAGGGAAATACGATGATTTTCTGGAAATTAGATAACGTTTAGCGACACCAACCGAGTCCTGAAAGGACGACAAGAACACAACGGGAGATTTCAATCCCCGACCAAACACAACGGCTGCCACACTGTGACAGCCCTACAAATGACACAAATATGATAGACTTCTCCAAAATCCTCTTCCTCGACATCGAGACTGTTTCGCACGAAAAATCATTCGACCAACTGAATGAACGGATGCAAAAACTGTGGTCTCACAAGGCCGAGCAAATCAGCAAAGGCGACGAAAACGCCACGCCCGAGTCCATTTACGACCGCGCCGCCATCTATGCAGAATTTGGCAAAATCGTGTGCATCTCGGTGGGTTTCTTCAATGGCGACCGCTTTCGCCTCAAATCATTCTATGGCCACGACGAAAAGGCCTTGCTCGCCGACTTCGGCAACATGCTGAGCCGCTATTACGACGCGCCCGATGCCCAACTTTGCGCCCACAACGGCAAGGAGTTCGACTTCCCCTACATCGCCCGACGCATGATTATCAACGGCATCAAGATTCCACGCATCCTGCAAGTCGCAGGCAAAAAACCTTGGGAAACACAGTTCATCGACACCATGGAACTCTGGAAATTCGGCGACTACAAGAGCTACACCTCGCTCGACCTGCTCTGCGCCATCCTCGACATCCCCACGCCAAAAGACGACATTAACGGCAGCGAAGTGGGACGGGTGTATTGGCAGGAAAACAACGTGGAGCGCATCAAGACCTACTGCCAAAAAGACGTGCTCGCCATCGCCCAACTCATGCGCCGCTTCAACTATCTGCCACTCATTCCCGATGATTGCGTCGACTACACCAACTGACCATGCATATACTCTCCAAATCTACATATATCAAGGGCTTGCAATGCGAAAAGGCATTGTACATGCAGAAAAAACACCCTTATCTGCGCGACAAACTCAGCATCGAACAACGCGCCAAGTTCCAACGCGGCACCGATGTGGGCATCCTCGCCCATGACTATTTCCCTGGTGGAGTCGACATGAGCCCCGCCTCGCCTTCCCAGTTTCCGAAAAAGGTGCAGGAAACCATGGCCAACCTCGACAACCCTAATGTCAATGTGATGTATGAAGCTGTTTTCCAATACAATGACACCCTCATCATGCTCGACATGCTTGTTCGCGATGGCGACCGCTGGTTGGCTGTGGAAGTGAAAAGCTCGTTGCGCCTCAGCGACACCTATTATAATGATGCCGCGTTGCAATATTACGTGCTGCACGGATGCCAAGTGCCTTTGAGCGACTTCAAATTGATGTATCTTAACGCCGACTATGTGAAAGACGGCCCCATCGACGTGAAACAGCTCTTCAAGTTGGAGTCGGTGATGGAGTATGTAGTTGAACATGAGGATTTTGTGGCACAGAACGTGAATCGCCTGAAAAATGTTGTGGCTTTGCCTCATGCGCCATTGGTCGACATCGGGACGCAATGCCACAACCCTTACCCTTGTGATTTCCAGGGACATTGCTGGAAACATGTGCCCAAAAACAGCTTCCTGTTCACCACCGCGATGGATGATGAAATACTGTTCGAAAACTATTTCAACGGCATAAACACCAATACCAAGATACTCCAGCAGCTCGACCCTGATTCGGAAGAGGCACACCAGATTGAAGCCTTGGAGACCAATTCATACTATATTGATTACAAGATACTTTACTCACTTTCTCCACAACCTAAGCCAAAGTCAGTCGCTTACTTGAACCTGTTGCTCCATCGTCCAGCCGTGCCCGAAATGGACGGGACAAGCCCTTACCAGGAAATGATCCTGGCCTTCGCATTGCAAGGCGAACACGAGATAGGAGGCTGCTCGGCATGGGACTGCTTCGAAGACCACAGCCGTTGGAACGAATCCATCGACATCCTTATTGAGAAACTCTCTCATTACGAACTAATTGTGTGCTTCACACCACAAAACCTCACCACCACCCTGTTGCGTCACGAAATCATGCAAAACCAAACCGTGGGCTACAAGGTATTCAACCTGTTCGACGTGCTTCAACAAGCTCATTTCTATCACCAAAGCATCAAGCGCGGGCTCACCTTGCAACGACTCTCACAAGCCCTTTTCAAAGATTGCAAGTTGTTCGAGCACAGTCGAATCATTGTCGAGGCCAACAGCAACGACCTCATAAGTTATCAACAGGCTCGAGAAGACTTAATCGCTGAAAACGAAGTAGTTGCAAAAACTTATCAACAGTTTTTCAAGTAGTTGATAACTTCTTGCCGGCCTATAGGCAAGGTCGGAAAAGAATCCGTAATTTTGCAACTCCAAAACAGAAACCACATGCCTAACGATACCACTACACGCCGTCCGTTCGGCGATATGGCCAAACGCAATTTGATGACGCCTGAGCAAGTATTTGCAAGTCAGGGGCGCATCCCTCCCCAAGCCACCGACCTCGAAGAAGTCGTGCTCGGTGCACTCATGTTAGAAAAAGACGCCGTCAACGAAGTCATCGACCTCCTTTCGCCCGATGCCTTCTATCTCGACAAGCACCAAAAGATCTTCGCTGCCATCAAGGACTTGTTCGGGAAGTCGGAGCCAATCGACATTCTTACTGTCACCAACGAACTGAAACAACGCGGCGAGTTAGAGATGGTGGGCGGGGCCTACTACATTTCGAAACTCACCAACCGCGTCGTCTCGGCGGCCAACATCGAGTATCATGCCCGTATCATCATGCAGAAGCACATCCAGCGACAGCTGATCCTGATTTCTTCCGACATGATCCACGAGGCCTTCGAGGACACCACCGACGTGTTCGACCTGCTCGACAAGGCCGAAAACAACCTTTTCCAAATCAGCGAGAACAACCTTCGCCGCAGCTACGACTCGATGCAGGACTTGGTAAGCAAGGCCATCAAGGAGATACAGAACGCGAAAAACGCTGACAACAAGCTGCGAGGCGTGCCGTCGGGCTACACCGCCCTCGACCAAATCACGCAAGGCTGGCAAAAATCGGACCTCATCATCCTGGCCGCCCGTCCCAGCATGGGTAAGACCGCCTTCGCACTCAATTTGGCCCGCAATGCCGCCGTCGACCACCACCGTCCCATCGCGTTCTTCTCTTTGGAAATGTCGTCGGTGCAATTGGTCACCCGCTTGATCTCTACTGAGACATCACTCACCGCCGACAAATTGCGCTCCGGCGACTTGGCCGACTACGAATGGCAACAGCTCAGCACCAAGGTCACACCGCTGACCGACGCGCCCATCTTCATCGACGACACGCCGCAGCTTTCCATCTTCGAGCTTCGTGCCAAATGTCGCCGACTGAAGCAGCAACACGACATCCAGATGATTTTCATCGACTATCTGCAACTGATGACCGCCAAGGGCGACAAAGGCCTCAACCGCGAGCAAGAAATCAGCACCATCTCACGTTCGCTCAAGAGTTTGGCCAAGGAATTGGAAATCCCCGTCTTGGCGCTCTCGCAGCTGAGCCGTAGCGTCGAGCAGCGTCCTGGCTCGAAAAAGCCCATCCTCTCCGACCTTCGCGAATCGGGCGCCATCGAGCAAGATGCCGACATGGTGATGTTTATCTATCGTCCTGAGTACTACAAAGATGGCATCGACGACAACGACAAGCCCAAAGGCTACACCATCATCGACATCGCCAAGCACCGTAACGGAAAACTCGGCGAAGTGGAGTTGAAGTTCGTGGGCCAATATGCTCGTTTCGAGGAGTTTGACCAAGGCTTCGACAACAGCGAATACACTTCAATCGGGCCAAACAACCAATTCGACAACCAACCCATGGTCATCGGCTCCAAAATGAACGACGATGAAGGCATGACACCCTATCCTTCCATCACTTCCGACGAACCGGTGCCGTTTTGATTTAAAGACTTAAGATTCAAAGATTTAAAATTTAAAATTTAAGATTCGATGAAGGACAACAATAAAAGAACGCCACATTCGAAGAGCAACCCGCTGAAATTCAACGTAACAGAATCTTCACAGCTGATGGATTTCCTGATGAAGAAGTTGGAAGGCATCAGCCGTAACAAGGTGAAACGCATGTTGGCCAACAACGTGGTTTCCGTCGACGGCACCCACACCACCCAATATGATTTCGCCCTCGAACCTGGCATGGTCGTCGAAATCGGCAAGCCTACCGCCAAGGAACGTTTCCGCAGCCCTTGGCTGAACATCGTCTACGAAGACAAATACCTGCTCGTCATCGACAAAAAGGAGGGACTCTTGACCAATAGTCCGACCAAGGAGAAAGATACCGCACAAAGCATTCTCAACCAATACTTTATCTACACCCAACAACGCTGCCGCGCCCACACCATCCACCGCCTCGACCGCGACACTTCGGGGCTGATGCTGTTTGCGAAGAGCAAAGAGGTGGCTTTGGCCTTCGAGGAAGACTGGAAAAACACCGTCTACGACCGTCGGTATGTGGCCGTGGTGTGCGGCTGCATGGAGAAGAAGGAAGGCATGGTGTCCTCTTGGCTGAAGGACAACAAGGCCTTCATCACCTACTCAAGCCCTGTCGACAATGGAGGAAAGTATGCCGAGACCTACTACAAGACCTTGTATTCCAATCCGAAATACTCATTGGTGGAATTGCAGTTGGAGACGGGCCGCAAGAACCAGATCCGCGTCCACATGGCCGACATCGGGCACCCCGTGGTCGGCGATCCGAAATATGGCCATGCCCCCGATTCCGAGGCATACGACAACTCGTTAGGAAGGCTCTGCCTGCACGCCTACAAGCTCTGCTTCCACCATCCCTACAAGAAAAAGGACATGGAGTTTGAGACACCGTTCCCCGATGTCTTTGCAAAGCCCTTCCCAAGGATGAATAGAGAGTAAAAAAACAATTAAAACGGAAAAAACTTGCTTGAAAAAGAAATATTTTCATATATTTGCATCGTAATTACCATCCTAAACACATAGTTACGATGAAAAGAACTGCGTTTTTACTTTTTGCCATAGCATGTGGTCTGGCTTCGTGCTCGACCGACATCGACCTTTATGCCGACTACAAGCAAGTGCCCGTCATTTACGGTCTTCTCGACGCCAAAGCCGACACCAACTTCATCAAAATCACGCGGGCTTTCTATGTGGAAGGCGACGCCTATCAAGTTGCCCTCAACCCCGACTCAAGCAACTACCCGGGCAAACTTGACGTGCGCCTCGTAGAGTTTTGCAATGCCGACAGTGTCAGGGAGATCGTCCTCGACACCATCACCATCCACGACAAACAACCCGGTACATTCTATCATCCCGAACAGCGGCTTTACTACACCAAAGAACCACTCAAGACAAACAGCATCAACAACCGCTATTCCTACCGCCTCAAAGCAGTCCTGCCCGACCGTACCATCAACACCAAGGCCGATTTGGTAGGCAACAATGGGTTTAGCATACAGAGCCTTGGCGTGAATTTCTCGAAGGAATATTTCGATGCCGTGCCACGCAAATTCCTCTTCAACCCAGCCATCAACGCCACGATGTATCAAGTCACCATGTCGTTCACCTTCCTCGAACAACGCACACCCGATGCCGACTCCGTGCCCCGCACCATGACCTGGGACATAGGGACTTTCACCGAAGACTACCTCAGTTGGCACATGGATGGAGATTGCTACATTTTTCCATATCGTCCCGAAACATTCTACGAGACCCTCATCGAGTTTCTCGATGCCGACACATGCGTTGCAGGGTTGGTCCGATACATTGAAGACTATCCCGTTGAGGTCACCATTGTGGCAGGTGGCGAAAACCTACGACAATACATCTACAACAACAACACTTCAAGCGGTTTCACGCCTGGCGACAACGAGTTTACGCTCATCAACCACGGCTATGGGGTGTTTTCGTCGCGAATGACCACCAAAGGGAGAGTAAGGCTGGCCGGCGAAACGGTACCTGAATTAGTAGCCAACCCCAACTGGGGATTCAAGTTCATTGGCGGACGATGACAGCTGACACGAAAGTGGGGAATTTCCGAAATTAAAAAACCCTAACTGATTGATAATCAATTAGGGTTGTTTTGTTTTGCGTGCCCCGAACAGGAGTCGAACCTGCACACCTCTCGATATACGCACCTGAAACGTACGCGTCTACCAATTCCGCCATCGGGGCTTGGTGATTGTGCCCAGGACAAGAGTCGAACTTGCATGCCGTAATCGGCACCACCCCCTCAAAGTGGCGTGTCTACCAATTTCACCACCTGGGCTTGAAATCGGCTGCAAAGATACAGCTTTTTTCAATACCGCAACGCTTTTTCGGAAAAAAATTGCAGATTTTTTTCATCGCATTGGTTAATTTACTATTTTTGAAGCGTTTAAAAACCACAATTATGATTACAGAAAAAGACATTCAACAACTTTCGGAAAGAAATATCGCTGAAAATCAAGTATTAAACCAAGTCGCACAGTTGAAAAGAGGCACGAAATTCGTCCAACTGATGCGTCCCGCCACCATCGGCGATGGCATCGAACGCATTGACGAGGAACGGAAAAACATGCTCAACGCCATTTTTGAGGCCGACAAGGAGTTCTACCAATTCACGAAGTTCGTGCCCGCCTCGGGCGCTGCCTCTCGCATGTTCAAGGACCTCTTCGCTTTCGCCGACAGCGGCGAGGAGACCAAGTTCACCGACATCTTTTTCGCCCACATCCACAGCTTCGCTTTCTTCGACGACCTCAACGAAGCCACAAAACGCATCTATGGCTCCGACATCGACACGATGCTGCAACAAGGCCGCAAAGTGGAAGTCGTCAAGGCTTTACTACTCGACGACGGATTGGCCTACGGCAAACTGCCCAAGGCCCTGCTCAAGTTCCACCACTACCCCACTTTCAATCGTCTGGCATTGGAAGAACACCTTGTTGAGGCCGCCCATTATGCCACCGACAACGAAGGCGTGGCCAAACTCCATTTCACCGTCTCGCCCGAACATGAGGCGCACTTCAAGGCTGCCATCGATGCCCTAAAAGACGACTACGAGAAACAATACGGCGTGCGTTACGACATCACTTTCTCATGCCAAAAGCCGTCGACCGACACCGTCGCCATAGACAAAGAAGGCAACCTGTTCCGCGAAGCCGACGGCAGAATCCTGTTCCGTCCGGGCGGACATGGGGCTCTCATCGAAAACCTCAACGACCTCGGCGAGGAGATTGTCTTCATCAAAAACATCGACAACATCGTGCCCGAAACGAAGGCTGAGACGACCATTATATATAAAAAGGTGTTGGCGGGCCTCCTCCTCCACCTCCAGCAACGCACTTTCGACTATCTCGAAATGCTTGACGAAGGCGCAGTCACCGACGAGGAATTGGACGAAATCATCTCTTTTGCCAAAGACGAGCTGATGATTGACATCCCCGACTTCGTAAAAGGCTATACAAACATAGAAAAAGTTGATTATCTGTATAATAAGCTCAACCGCCCGATGCGTGTGTGCGGCATGGTGAAAAACGAAGGCGAGCCCGGCGGCGGTCCGTTCTGGGTGAAGAACGACGACGACGAGGTGTCGCTACAAATCATCGAGTCGTCGCAAATCAACCACGGCGATGCCAAGCAAGAAGCCATCTTCAAAGCCTCTACCCACTTCAACCCCGTCGACCTCGTGTGCGGCTGTTGGAACTATCGAGGCGAAACCTTCAACCTGACCGACTACGTTGATGCCAACACGGGTTTCGTCTCCAACAAGTCGAAGGACGGGCGCGAGCTGAAAGCCCTGGAGCTGCCCGGCCTCTGGAACGGTGCCATGGCCGACTGGATCACCATCTTCGTGGAGGTGCCCATTGAGACTTTTAATCCCGTAAAGACCGTGAACGACTTGCTGAAGCCGATGCATTGCTGAGATTGGTCAAGCCCAAAGATGTATCAAATCCCTAACAACAAAGAAGATACACACACAGGCATAAATCACTTTAATGCCTGTCCCGAATAGGAACCCGACAAACGAGCCGAGCGCCGATCTCCATGCCAGATGGTCGTCGGTGCCGGCTATTTTTTCGCCAATGTAGGCTCCAATGAACGGTCCCAACAGAAGCACAATGAACCCGACGGGGAAAAACAGCGTGATGAACAGCCCCACAAACAGCCCAATCGTGCTGCCGCGCACCCCCGACTTGGTGCCGCCAAACTTCTTGGTGCCCCACACTGGAACCACATAATCAAGGGCAAACACCACCGCCCCGATAATGCCCATAATCACCAAGAAACGTGTGGAATAGTCGATGCCGTCGACAAATGCCAATGCCAACAATGCCAAGAAACTGAAAGGCGTGCCCGCGATGCCAGGCACCACAGCGCCAACCAAACCAATCACAGCCAAGATGACGGCCGTCACGATAAGCAAATACATCATATCCTTCGTTTTTTTACTTTTGGGGACGCAAAGTTACAAAAACCGTGCAAAATGCAGTTTTTCAGCCAAATATTTTGATTTTACGAAAAACAACCTTACATTTGCACCATAAAAACCATCTGTATGAAAAAAATTCTACTCCTTATAACCATAATCCTTTCAACCTCAACGCTTTTCGCCTATGATTTCATCCATCCCATGGGTGGACGTGCAGCGGCGATGGGCGGTTCTTCCGTGGCCTCGCAAGGCCTCTGGGCGCTGCAAAACAACCCCGCAGGAACGGCTAACTTGGAGAAAATCAGCCTCGGTCTCTATTACGAAAACCGTTGGATGCTACCCGAGACGGCCTATAAATGCGGAGCCTTCGCCCTACCCACCAAATTCGGTACGTTGGGAGTGAGTTTCAACCAATTCGGCTCTTCGAAATACAACGAGAACAAGTTTGGCCTGGCCTACGCCAAAGACTTCGGACGCTACCTTCAAATCGGCCTCCAACTCGACTACCTTCTGCTGAAAATCGGCAACGAATATGGTTCATTCCGTGCAGTCACTTTTGAATTAGGCATCCAATCGCAAGTCACTGACCGACTGACCCTTGGCACCTATATCTTCAACCCCGTCAACTTCAGTTTCGAGCAGACGCTAAACCATGAGAAAATCCCCATCGTATTTCGTTTTGGCTTGGCCTACAAGTTTACGAAGGACTTCGTCGGGCAGTGCGAAATCGAAAAGAACACGGACCGCGAGGGTGTCAGTCTTCGTGGCGGACTGGAATATGAAGCCGTGAGAAACCTTTACATCCGCGCCGGCGTGCAAACCAACCCGGGCATCTTGAGTTTCGGCCTCGGCTATGCCATCCGTTTTGTACAAATCAACGTGGCCGGACAACTGCACAACCAATTGGGTGCCTCGCTTCAAGTCGGTATGATCTTCAGCATCGGAAAGTGATATGAAACGGTTGGTTCTCATCATATTATCACTGCTTGCGGTCTCGTTTGCGAAGGCGCAAATCGCTGTCGACACACTCAGCACCGAAGCCCTGAACCAACTGCTCATCGAGCAAGTGGAACGGCTGGCCGAGGACAGCGACGACGACGCTGACTTCGAGGAACTTTTGGACAACTACATTTTTTTCAGCGAAAATCCCGTCAATATCAACAGCGACGAGGTGATGCAACTGGTGGAACTGCGCCTCCTCAGCGTGTTCCAATACGAAGAGCTGCAAAAATACCGCCGCTACTACGGCGATTTCATGTTCGTCGACGAGTTGGAAATGGTGGAAGGCTTCGACGAACAGACCTTGGCAATCATCAAACCTGTGATTTGCATCGAGAAAGACAAGAGCAAGGACAAGCTGAACCTAAAAAACATGGGGCGCTACGGCAAACACCAAATCGTCGGTCGCTACGAACAAATCCTTGAGAAACAGCAAGGTTACGCCCCGATTGACGACTCTTCACTTTTGGCCAAACCCAACTCGCGTTATCTCGGCAGTCCGCAGAAATACCAACTCAAATACACCTATAATTATAGGAACAAGTTCAGGGCGGGTTTCGTCTTGGAAAAAGACGCGGGCGAGATGTTTTTCACCGACAAGGTGAGCGACACCATCCAGAAACTGCTGGGCAAGAATTACCGCAAAGGCTTCGATTTCGTTGGTTTCCACCTCTATGCCAAGGACATAGGCATCGTGAAAGCCGCCGTTTTGGGCGACTATCAACTCTCATTCGGTCAAGGGCTTACACTTTGGTCGGGGATGAGTTTCGGCAAGGCGGGTGCAGGCAGCAGCGTGATGAAACAAGGTCGTGGCATAACACCCAAAGGCTCGGCCAGCGAGTATTCGTTTATGCGCGGTGCGGCAGTCACTTTGGGCGGAGGCCCTTTCAGCGGCACTGTGTTCTACTCCAACCGTTGGATTGACGCCAACGTCAGCGTGGCCGACAGTTTGGACGAGGCCGAACTCGTCAGCAGCCTACAAGAGACTGGTTATCACCGCACTATCGGCGAACTGCAAGACCGCCATGCCATCCGACAGCAGGTCGTAGGTGGGCATTTGGCTTTCGCCATCGCCCATTTCGAAGTGGGTTATACAGCGCATCACACTTGGCTCAGTACGCCTCTGCAACTCAAGCCTTCGCATTACAACCAATTCTATTTCCAAGGCCAGAAACTCACCAATCAGGGCATTGATTTCAAGTATGTTAAAGGAAAGTTTGCCGTATTTGGCGAGGCCTCGATGAGCTATAATCCTGACACCACGGCCTTTCAAACGACTCCAAGACCTGCATTTGCAGGATTACTTGGGATTACCGTCAAACCAGCAGGTTACCTCAATTTCACGATGCTTTACCGCGACTATGGCAAGACCTACCAAAACCTTTTGGGCAATGCCTTTGGCGAAGGCAGCCGCAACCAAGGGCAACGGGGCATATACCTTGGCGTTGAGGCTGCGCCCGCACCTTATTGGAACATCCTCGCCTACGCCGACCATTTCCAATTCACCTGGCTGACCTCGCAAGTCAACGCGCCGAGTCGCGGCCACGACTACTATCTGCGCATCAGCCACAGTTTCAACCGCCGCACACAAGCCTATCTCCAATTCCGCTCGAAGACCAAGATGAAGAACTCGACCGATGCCTTTGTCTTCAGCCACTACCCCATCTTCTACACCAAGAACGCCGTGCGCTTCAACATCAACTACCAGATTGGCCACGACTTCCACTTCAGTAACAAAGCCGAATACGCCCATTACCGCAACGACGACGGCACTAACGAACACGGTTATTTCCTCTGCCAAGACATCGCCTATAAACCTGAAGACAAGCCCTTTAGCCTCACCTTCCGCTATGCCATCTTCGATGCCAAGGACTACAACGCCCGCATTTATGCCTACGAAAACGACGTGCTTTACAGCTTTAGCGTGCCCGCCCTTTACGGCAAAGGGATGCGTTTCTATCTGTTAGGGAAGGTTAAACTCTTCAATTCGTTAACATTGTATGCCCGCATCGGGCGCACCATCTACAGCGACCGCGACGAGATCGGCAGCGGCCTGACGCTGATTGAAGGGAACCATAAGACGGATTTGAAGGTGGAGATGATTTGGAAAATGTAAATTGTCCACAATCACATAGTCGCCGTCAATATGGAATAAACGATTTTATACTTTTTCATAATGACGCAGCATGGCTTCGGTCGTTTTACCCCAAAACTCATCTCCCGACGACTTTTTCGTTCTTCGCCACTACCTGTATGGATTTTTCATTCCTCACCAACATCCAAACGCGGCTTTCGCCCATTCAATGCCCCACGAACTCGGCGTCGAAGTCCTTGCAGACGGCTTGGGCAGTGGTGCGACCGCTTTGGGCCGCCGGGGGCAGTCCACCCGAATAGGCCGTGCGCTGTCCCGTGAAATACAAGCCCTTGCGATAGCGAACAGGCGCGTGGTACAATCGGCTAAGCGGCGGCCAGTCGGTCATGTAGCTTCCTTCGAAGGTGCTGCAGTAACGCTCGTAGGTCAGAGGCGTGGCCACGTCAGTCACCGCCACGGCATCCTTGATTTCGGGAATCATATCGCCCATGATTTCCAAGAAACCGTCCATCACCGCTTTCTTTTTGGCTTGGTAGCTGCCGTCGTCCTTGGCCGCTCTCCAGTAGGCATAGGTGGGGCCATGCAGCAGGCAGGTGATGACGCTGCAACCCTCTGGGGCATAGCCTTCCTCGTTGACATAGTTGTTCACGACGACCGTCTCGTAGGTGCGCCCAGCCGCCTTCAACGGACGGGGCAACACGATTTGCATCGAACGAGGCCAAGCGGATAAATCGGCATTGACCCCAACGCCGAGAAACATGCACTGCGTCGTCCTGAGTCCTTTGCGCATCTTCTGTGCCCAGCCATCCTGCAACGGCTCGCGGAAGAGTTTGTCGATGGCGGTGCGGGCATCGGCGGAAATGACCACGGCATCGGCCTTGAGCACCTCGCCTTTGGCGCGAACAGCCCATCCATTTTCATCGGGTAAAACCTCCTCCACCATTGTCTGGTAGCGTATCTCTCCGCCAAGGCTCAAGAAGGTTTCGGCCATGTTTTGCGCCATGCGCAGCGAACCGCCCTTGGGGTAGCCGCTATCGCCCACTTGGAACGTGCCGAGGGTATAGATGAGCGAAAGCGCGTTGATGTCAGGCTCCACTACGGCGGCCAACAAAGCCCTTATCCGCTTGTTCTTGAACCGTTTGGCATAGCCACGCGCCGACCGGATCATCAAAAACGGGGTGATTAGAGCGGCTGGCAGCATTTTGGCGTACTCCCCTATCGAGAACGGTTTGGGATGCCTGATCTTAAGCCCGCGCATGTCGCTGATGGGCTGGTGGAAATGCTTGAAGCAGGCCAAATGGAATCGTAGGGACCATAAGGCGATTCTGTCCCTTAAGCCTTTGGTTTCCAGTCCGTGCAGGTCGCGAAACAACGGCATCGTGCCGTCTCCGTCGACCAAGGTATAGATGGGGTCTTTGAAGTAGACAGGGTTGTTTTCCTGGAGTGCGCCCGTTTCTTTCCAAACTTGATGCAACGGAATCTCCTTTTTGGCACCGATGAGCCAATGGACACCACCCTCAAAAGTGAAGCCCTTCTGTTTCCAGCTTGTGGAAACACCACCCGGACCGCCTGTCTTCTCCAAAACGAGTGTCTGGAAGCCGGAACGCTGCAAATACACGGCAGCGGTAAGCCCCGAAATGCCAGCGCCGATGATGACAACTTTATGGAAAGGAATCATTGATTGCGTACTCATCGGTGATTTTGTTTCAAACCGAAAGCAAAAATACTTTTTTCCGTGAATCAGGGCTTATTTCCTTGAAAAAACCACCAAAGCCCAATTCGCGGAATCATTCGCGGATCGTGTTTCCCACGTTGATCAAATGGTCGGCGATGCGCTCTGCGTTTTGCGCCAGCGACAGGTATTCGGCACCTACCTGCGGCGTGCATTTCCCTTCCACAAGTCGCTGGATGTGATTGCGTTCCATCTGCTCGGTCAAGTCGTCAATTTCTTCCTCAATCACATAGGCACGTTTCAAGGCATCGGTGTCGAGATTGTGATAAGCCGTGCTAACCTGGTCATAAAGCGCGAGGATACGGCTCTCCATCGTCCTGATTTCCTCGACGGCTTTGTCGGAGAACGAAGCCGACTGCGACCTCAGGCTCTCGGCGTATTCAACAATGTTTTCGGCATAGTCGCCGATGCGCTCCAAGTCGCTCACGCTTCTGATGCTCGCATTCAGGTATTTCAAGTCGGTCTGGTTCAGCCGTTTCTCTGAAAGCTGCACCATAAACCTCAGCAACTCGCCATTCAGGTAGTTGAGTTCCTTTTCGGTATCGGCAAATTGCCCCGATGCGCTGAAATCCATCGTCGTCACAATTTCAATCGAACGCTTGAAATTCTCCATGGCCAACTTCGCCATGTTCTCGATTTCGGCTTTCAGTTGCTTCACGGCCAAAACGGGAGCGCTAAGCATCGTGTCGTCAAGGAAATACAAGTGCGGACCAGCATCGACAGCTGTTTTCTCCTTATCCGAAACAAGGCGGCACACAAGGCGAACCAAGTTCTCCGTCAAAGGCAAGGCCAACAAGGTGGTGCACACGTTAAACACCGTGTGGAACATGGCCAACTGGATTTGCGGCGCATGGGGGAATGCGTGTTCAAAGATGCTCCCGAAAGTCCATACGCCTTTTGAAGCTATCCGTAACAACAAGGCTATCAGCAGAAACACCACCACACCCATAACATTGAAAAACAAATGGATAAGAGCTGTCCGCTTGGCGTTCGTCCCGCTGGTCATGCCTGCCAAGATGGCTACTACGCACGAACCGATGTTGGAACCCATTGTCAGGTAGATGCCTTGGTCGAGCGAAAGCAAGCCCGCCACGACCATAGTGATTGCGATGGAGGTGAGCACCGACGAACTTTGGATGATGGCGGTGAACAACGCCCCCAAAAAGACGATCAGCAACGGGTTTTTGATGCCGGCGAGGAACTGTTTCACCGAATCGAGTGCCGCGAAATCGTCCATGGCGTTCGACATCATGCTGAGGCCGACAAACAAGGTGCCGAAGCCCGTCAGGATGCCGCCCACATGCTTCCACGACTCACGTTTTGAGAACATCAGGATGAAGGCGCCTATGCCTGCGAAAGCCGAAAACAACACGGTGGTTGAGATTCCGTTGCCGCCCAACATACCCAAGGCCACCAATTGGGCAGTGACGGTGGTGCCGATATTGGCGCCATAGATGACCGTGGCCGCTTGCGTCAGCGACATGATGCCAACATTGACGAAACCTATGACCATCACGGTGACGGCACCCGAACTTTGGATGGCAGCCGTGCCGACGGCGCCGATGCCGACGCCCACCCATTTGCTCTCGCCCACTCGGGCAAAAAGCTGTTTCAGCCGGCGGCTGCCCGCGTTTTCAAGATGCGTGCTCATCATGTGGCAGGCCATCAAAAAGACACCGATGCCAGCGGTCAAAGTCAGAATCGCAGTAAGTACAGTGATTGCATTCATAAATGATTAGTTTTAGTTTGAAAAACGGAACGCGACCTGCATTTTCCCAGACCGCGTTCGCCGTTATGATGATTATTGTTTCGGACAAAAAAAGTGGCATGGAGCAATTCCACGCCACTTTGGGTAGTCGACATAAGGGTATAGTTTTGGCTGCAAGGAAGGTCGTTTCTTGGCGAATGACGCCTCACCTGCCCGCGCTGCAACGCTTTGGGACTCTTGCTTTTCCTCGTTTTTTGGCCATTCGTTTCGCGCATCGAAACAGCAAGCCTGTCGGCAGCCTCCGTGAACAAACCGATGATGGCTTCCTCGTCGTCTTCCTCATCGAAATCAAAGTCTTCGACAAGGAGCGACATGTTGGCGGAACCAACGATTTGCTTGGCCAAATGCTGCGAGTCGAAAACCTCGTCGGCAACGAGGCACAAGCATAACGCACTCACTAACAAGAGCATGAAAACGGAGCCATATTTCCTAAGCGTTTCAAACATGGAAGCTAAAACATCCCTTATGGTTCTTTAACGGACATTGGGTTTCTTTATTGCATGAGGCCGGCATTATTTCATGTTGTCGCAGAAAAACCGAGCCACTTTGCCGCTCAATGCGAGTTTTGCCTGACTCCTTCAACCACTTGCTTCTTTCTCGTCAAAAACGCCTGAATCAGATAGACAAAGCCGATAAGAACGCCCGCCTTGAACGGCGACAACAAGTCCGCGTGGCCGAAGCAGAGATTGCCCAAGGGCGTAACCAACAACGGCGACAGGAACTGCCCGAGATACAAGGCGATGGAGAGCAAGGGCATCACGGTGGAGGCCGCCTCTTTGCCAGCCTTCATGGAGGCGATGGTGTTGAGATAAGGCACACCGATGCCGTTGGCAATACCGATGAAGGCCGAGCCGAGCAGCAACAGCGGCAGGCTCGAGCCTAACGAAAGGAAGAGATAGCCGACGATGAACCCTACCGGCGGGATGTATTTCATCGCATAGCGGAACCGCTGCATCATGCGGCCAAATACCAGACCGATAAGGAAAGCCACCAAGTCGAGGCCAACCATGATAAGGGTGATGGCGGTATTGGAAAGTGTGGTTCCTGCATGGGCACTGAAGGCGAAGCGGGTTGGGTAGATGAAGAACAGAATCATCACCAAGAACATGCCGCCTACGGAGGGGTGAAACTTTTTTAATAAGCTGAGAGTTGAGGGGTTAGAGTTGAGAGACTTGCTATCGTTGGGCTTTCCGAGCCTTTCGTTGGGCAGGAATAGCGCGACCAACACAACCGCAATCAAGCCTAACAGATACACCAAGAAAGCGTAGTTCCACCCAATGTTGGCCAAAAGTCCGGCAAGTAAGGTGGCCACCACGCCGCCCATCTGGTTCATGGCCGCCGAAAGGCCCATCAGCGAGGCCTGCCGCTCAGGGGGATAGTAATAGGCCAACAAGCCCGTAGAGAGCGGCATCATCACGCCAACGCTCACGCCGAGCAAGGCACGCAAAACGAGCAATACTGTGAGGTTGTCGACGAAGAAACAGCCTGCTCCGGCAACAACATACAACACAAGTCCTGAAAGGGCTAACGTTCTGGTTTTGAAACACGAACACAACCACGGGAAAACCAGGTTGGTGACGATGATGAACAAAGCAGGCAGGCTGATGATGAACTGCAACAGCATGTCGGGCATACCTGCAAAATGATCGTGGATGATGCCCATTGCCGGGGCGACGGCGGCACCCGCCATCACGGTGAGAAGTGAGATGGAAAGAATCGCGGTGGAGAGCTTTCCGTTTTGTTTGTTGTTTGACATTTTCTTTACGGAGTACAAGCTCTACCAAGCATTCTAAATTCGGCTGCAAAAGTAGGAAAATTTAGCGAAAGGGTATCCTCGCCAGGAAAAAAATGCTTTCGTTCAAATATTTCTTCCGTTCCTGTGTCGCCCAAACAAGAAACGAACGCTATGATTTACATAACCCTTCCGCCAACGCCTTGAATTTCCGCCCGCGTTCCTCGAAGTTCTTGTATTGGTCGTAGCTCGAAGCGGCGGGCGACAGCAGCACGACATCGCCTTTTTGGGCATGGGCGGCAATGTAGGCAAAGGCTTCCTCCATCGTGGAATAATGCGTTAGAACCATGCTCTGAAGGGGCGACGCTATTTCATCGGGGATTTCAATCCCCGCCCCCTCACCGAAGCCAACCATCAAGCGCATCATCCTCTCCCCTGCCTTGCCCGTAAACAGCAGATGCGGCACAGGGTTTTCTCTTAGGAAATCCGCCAAAGGCTGGTAATCGATGCCACGGTCGAAGCCGCCGAGCAGCAGGAAATCGACGCGCCCCAAGGCCTTGCAGGCTTGGATGGTGGCCTGCGGAATGGTGGAGATGCTGTCGTTGACGAAACTGACGCCGCCAAAAGTGCCCACTGGCTCCAAACGATGCTCCAACGGCTTGAAGGTATATAAATAAGGTATGAGTTCGTGATAATCCACGCCGTAGGCATCGCAGGCCAACAGTGCGGCTTTGATGTTCAGAAGGTTGTGGTCGCCTTTGAGGGGCAGCGCTGTGGAGTCAACAAGGTTGGATATATCGAATTGGGAGAACACCCTGGATGGCTTTGCTTCTCTCGCAATGACGCGACGCACGTCGAGGGACAAACTGTCGTGGATGATGGCAAAGTCGTCCTTGTCCATGAAGCGCAAGAGGTTGAGTTTGGCGGATTTGTAGCGCTCAAACGTGCCAAAATGGTCGAGATGTTCCTCGAAGATGTTGAGCAACACGCCTACGTGCGGACTTTGGTGGACATACTCCAACTGATGCGCCGAAAGCTCATAAACGACAATGCTTTCCGGCTTGATGTCCTCCATCACGTCGAAGCAGGGGATGCCGATGTTTCCGGTCAGAATCGCGTCGCGACCTGCCGACTTCAACAAATGGTAAATCAGGCTCGTTGTCGTGCTCTTGCCTTTGGTGCCGCTGATGCCGATGGTTTGCTTGCGGAACTGGTTGAAAAACAAGTCGGTCTGCGAAGTAATCTCCACCCCTTTCGTGTCGAAGTCTTTCAACGAAATGCCAGGCGTCTTGATGACGATGTCGTAATTGTACATCGCTTCAAGATAACTTGCGCCAAAATGCTTCACGCCTTCCATCTCGTTTTTGTCGGCCACGGCAACCACGGCTTCGGGCAAATGTTTCTTGACGAATGTCAAAGTCGATTTCCCCTCACGACCGAAGCCCAAGATGAGGATTCGTTTTCCACGCAACCGATTGATTATCAAATCAAACATTCAGCTTTGTTTTTAGGATTTGAACGAACTTTTGGGACAGGAAGTGCTCGTTGTTGAAGCGATTTAGTATCTCTGTTATGGTCGGCCCTTCGACAAGCTTAGGGGCCTTGGATTGAATGGCCATGCAAGCCCTAACCTCTTCAACGGTTCCCACACACTCGAAAGGCTTGACGGCTGCCGTGCCGTTCAGTTCCTCGAAGATGGGACGCAAAGATTCATCGGCCATCAGGTCCTTTCCGAAAATGGCGATCAGTTTCTCCTTCGGCAAAAACGGCGAAAGGATAATCCACGTGAACAGGCACTTGGGGCAGTGGCCGCACCACGTGTCGGTCTTGCTGCCCACGTTGCAGCTGCGAAACACGGGATGATAGGCCTCGCATCGGGCAAACAGCTTGGCAATCTGCAACTCGCTCAACGGGCGCAAGAAACTGAAATACTGCACTTCATCACTCAGATTCTCAGCCACATAATTGCGGAAATCGCGCTCAAACTCGATGGACTTGCTGTACTGGTGGTTGATGTTGGTGCCTGGCACCGTTGCTTCGTTCGCGCTGTTTTCGTTGGACAAGGCGATGTATTTCGAACGGCTTCCAAACGCCACCAAAACGCTGATGAAAGCCAGCAAGGCCGAGAAAGGCGTGTGTCCGTTGAGGTAGCCTTCCGCGTTGAGTTTCATCATGGTTGGGTCGAGGGTGCGGTTGATGACGATGAAGTCGTTCTCGCCATAACCAGCCACTTTCACGCAATTCAAAGTAGCCCCTCTTGGGTTGACAATCATCGGGATGACCGGCATCTCGTTGCGCAGACATTCCAACGTGACCACGGAGTCCTTGCCGCCACCGATGGGCACTAAGACTTTGTCCTCAAGCTTCGTTCCTACCCTTGCAAAATGCACGTTTCCAGCCGATTCGATGTGCATCAGTTCCGCTTCCGAAACCGTGATGCCGTTCAGATAAAGAAACTCGCCCAAGCCGTTGTAATACAGCTTTTCCCAGAACTTGATTTGGCTTTCCGTCAAGGCAAAAGGCTTCACAATTACCTTTTTCGGGCAGGCGATTTTCCAATAGCTCACCAATTCGGTCATGCCGATTTGGAAGGCCAAAAATTCCAATTCATCCATCGGGATGCTGTCCCAATCGAAGAAAGGCCGGGCGGGGATTTCGAGCGTCGGGCGAAAGTGGTAGCGGTCGTCGAGGTTGAAGTTAAAAGACAAGCGCAAAGTGCCGTTTTCCCTGTCCTCCGTTTGGCTTTCAAAGGTGAAGGTGGAAAACGCCTCGCGCAGGGCGTCAAACTTGGGTTGGTTGTCGGTGCGTTTCAAGATTGTTGCGATTTTATGGCACAAAATTACGAAAAGTGGCTTGAATATCGGCCAAAAAGACTAATTTTGCGCTATGGATTTAGGAGAAAAGTTTGTCATCAAGAGCAATTCGTTGGATCCGAAACAAGGTAACATCTTGATTTCTGAGCCTTTAATGAACGACTTCCACTTTGGGAGGTCGGTCATTCTGCTCATCGACCATGTCGAGTCCGAGGGCAGTTTTGGCGTTATCATCAACAAGCGGCTCAATGCCAGCGTCAGCCAAATCGTCGACGACTTCCCCGATTTCGAGGCGGCGGCTTATCTTGGCGGTCCCGTGTCCGACAACCAACTTTTCTTTATCCACACGCTTGGCGATCTCATTCCCGAATCCTCACCCATTATCGACGGACTCTATTGGGGAGGTGAAGTTGAGACCTTGAAAACGCTGATTGCCACAGGGATAGCCAATGAGGAAAACACGCGTTTCTATCTCGGCTATGCCGGTTGGGATGCAGGTCAACTCGTGAATGAGTTGGTTCGCAACACATGGGCCATCAGCGAAATCAACGTGAAGGAGTTTTTCGGCACGCCTATGGAGACGATGTGGTCGACCTTCGTCAGAAAACTTGGCAAACCTTACGAAATGTGGAACCGTTTTCCGAAGAATTTCGAAGACAACTAATAAAGTGGACTATTTTTCCACTCCAAACCAACAATTATACTTGTCAAACGTTCAATGAATGAATTAAATACGTAATTTTGCAGCCATTAATTCCGACCATAGATGCGCCAAGGTAATCCGTCTTTAAAAAGAATAACAAATCGTTGTGCTTCAATTGTTTATATTGCAGTACTACTGTTTCTTCTGTCATTTGAAGCTCATGCACAACAAACACGCAACAACGATTTCCGCCAACGTTATGCGCTGAAGGAGGTCGTGGTTTTGAGTCGGCACAACATCCGCTCGCCGCTTTCGGGGAAACGCTCCACCTTGCGCCGCATCACGCCGCATGAGTGGTTCCAGTGGTCGTCGGCGCCAAGTGAGCTGTCGCTTCGTGGCGGTGTTTTGGAGACCATGATGGGCCAATATTTCCGCAAATGGCTCGTCAGCGAAGGGCTGATGAAGGAAAACGAGATTCCAGAAGAAGGCGCGATGCGTTTCTACGCCAATTCGATGCAACGCACCATCGCCACGGCGCAATATTTTTCGTCGGGGATGCTGCCCGTTGCCAACATCCGCGTGGAGCACCATTGCGAAATCGGCAAGATGGACCCCGTTTTCAATCCGCAATTGACTGACGTAACCGACGATTTCCGTCGGCAGGCCATGCAAGAAATCACGGCCATGGGCGGCGAAAAAGGCTTGAACGGCATCAGCGAAAAGATGACCGACAACTTCCGTCTTCTTGAGCAAGTCCTTGACATGGAGCAAAGTGCAGCTTGCCTGCAGGGCGACACCTGCCATTTCCGCACCGACGACCTGCAAATTCACTTGGTTCAAAACCGTGAGCCCGCCATGGGCGGATCGTTCCGTTTGGCTTGTCAGGCCGCCGACGCCCTCGTCTTGCAATATTACGAAGAATCCGATGCGGTGAAAGCCGCGTTTGGCGACACCCTAAGCCTTGAAGAATGGGAAACGATTTCCGAAATGAAGGACTGGTATGGCGACGTGCTGTTCACCGCGCCCGTGGTGGCCCATCAGGTGGCCGCTCCCCTTTTGAAGACCATCGCCGAGGAGCTTCAGACCGAAGGTCGCAAGTTCGCTTTCCTTTGCGGTCACGACTCGAACATCGGCAGCGTTTTGGCCGCCATTGAAGCCGAAGACTATAGCCTGCCGCAAACGATTGAGAAGAAAACACCGATTGGCTCGAAACTCGTCATGGAGAAATGGCAAGACGCTAAAGGACAATACTTTGTTTCCATCAACCTCGTCTACCAAAGCACGGAGCAACTGCGACAACTATCGCTCCTCGACCTCAACAATCCACCTATCGTGTTTCCGCTTCAGCTGAAAGGCTTGACGACGAACCATGACGGCCTTTACCCCATGGATGACTTTCTGCAAAGATTCAAATAATCACATCATAATAATTTAAAAATGAAGCATTTGAACAAAAACTTTTCGAAAAAGGCATTGCTGCTTGGAACAGCGGTGCTGATGCTTTTTTCCGCTTGCAACAAGAAGCAAGAGGAAAGCAAGTACAAATTTGAGACCGTGAAGGGCGACCTCAGTGAAGCCCGCATCTACACGCTCGACAACGGCCTGAAGGTCTACCTGAGCGTCAACAACGAGGAGCCGCGCATCCAGACCTACATCGCCGTGCGCACCGGCTCGAAGAACGACCCCGCCGAGACCACCGGCTTGGCCCACTACCTTGAGCACCTGATGTTTAAGGGCACCGACAAGTTCGGCACCACCGACCCCGCCGCCGAGAAGCCTTTCTTAGACGACATTGAGGCGCGTTATGAGAAGTACCGCACCCTCACCGACCCCGAGGAACGCCGTCAGGCCTACCACGAAATCGACTCGGTGAGCCAGCTGGCAGCCCAGTATTTCATCCCCAACGAGTACGACAAGCTCATGTCGGCCATCGGCGCTGAAGGCACCAATGCCTACACCTCCAACGACGTGACCTGCTACACTGAGGACATCCCGTCGAACGAGGTTGAGAATTGGGCCAAAATCCAGGCCGACCGTTTCCAAAACATGGTCATCCGTGGGTTCCACACCGAACTGGAAGCCGTGTATGAGGAGTACAACATCGGTATCGCCCAAGACAACCGCAAGGTGTGGGAAGCCCTGAGCGCCATGCTCTTCCCGACCCATCCCTACGGCACGCAGACCACCATCGGCACGCAGGAGCACCTGAAGAACCCGTCGATCGTCAACATCAAGAACTACTTCAACAAGTGGTATCGCCCCAACAACGTGGCCATCTGCATGGC
>DGXB01000061.1:312-3331 GCA_002396205.1 Bacteroidales bacterium UBA4243 | reverse complement strand
CCCGAAAGCGTGTTGTTGTTTTCGTTAGAGATGTAGGTTGTAGTAGCATCCTTACTTGATAAGGCGGGAGTGAGTTGCTGGTCGCGGTGCTTGAAACCATACTTACCACTCACCAAAACAGTAGGGCCATAATTGCCATGGCCAGTCAGTCCAGTTGTTGCGTTGTTGCCTATATAAGTAGTTTCTCCATTTGGTGCGTAACAATATTTAATAACACCGGTAATCTCCGTTGTTTGCTCATCACCGCTGCCAACAGTTGTCTCAGCATAATTATTCGTTCCCGCAAACCAGCCAAAACCTGTGGGTGTTGTGGTTCCAAAGTAGCGGCTATAGCAATTCTCCACCGTGCCGTTGTTTTCGCCCACAAGGCCGCCGATGTGTCTCGTGGCCGTGGATCCTGTGCCTTCGGTGGTCAATACGATTTCGGAGTTGGCAAAGCTGTTTTTCAAGTCGCAGCCCGAGCCGAGTCTTCCGGCCAAGCCGCCCATATAGCCGTCAAACGCATTATAAGTCGGGTTTTCTCCAGCTTGGCCTTTGTCGTGTCCTGTGAAGGAAGGCATAGCCATCGAGGAGTGGATGCTTCCGCCCTTCACATCTCCAACAAGGCCACCCAAAGCTGTGCCTGGACCGCTGTAGCTCGCATTGAAACCCATACGAGCCTCGCTATTGCTAACGACACTTTCATCATTCATTTCGCCAGCAATGCCACCAGCCGAATATACCACTGTCTTGTCATCCGAGACGAAAAGTCCATCGTCGACGAAGGTGTTTTTCACCACTGCGTTTCCGTCAAGGTAGCCAAACAGTCCATACTTCTTGATACCAGTCAGATAAAGCCCTTGCAGACCCGTTATTATATGGCCCTGACCATCAAAAACGCCTTTGAATTTATGCTCATTGCTATATTCGTACCCTTCTATCGACAATGCTTTCTCCGAATCCACGAACAGGCTTCCGCCATTTTCATCGATAAGATTGTTGTAGAAATACTTCACCGATCCAATGGGCACCCACAAATAGGCGCTCATATCAATATCATTCATAATAACGGCCTTGGCATAGGGATTAATGTTCGCGTTCCATTTGTCATGCTTCGAATCGCCTCCTGACTTTTCATCAAACACATTCAAGCCATTGACATAAGCCGAGAACCATGCCAAGCCTTCCGGACTATATATCTCCCAAGTAAGAATATCATCGGTTCCCTTGGTGATTCTGTAATGCTTTCCTGTTCCCGACATTGATTGGTCGTTTTCCGGATACCCCATTTCTGTACCCGTATTCCTTTCCGGATCCTCTTTTACAATAGGATGCGTCCAGCAACCCCAGAGGTAGATGAATTTTGAGCGGAAAGGGGCAATATCCGTATGCGTGTGAACGGCCACATACGACTCCGAGTCCTCGAAAACCGCTCCCGTCAAGGCATCAGCCGTACCACTTCCGCTGTCCACTCCTGCCATCCTCATCAAGTTTTGCAGCCAGATTTCACTACTTACTTCCTCTGTCAGATCATGCAAATCGTAATTGCCGTCAACTGTTTGTCCTTGTTCCACTTTTGTGAAGCAATCGGATGTGGCAATTACAGGACAAAAGCCTTTGAGCACGCTGAAACCAATGTGAGAATACGGATTTGAGTTCCCTTCACCGGCAAATCCCGAAATGTCGGAAAGCAGGGTGATGACCGAAACATTGTTGTCGCCTGCCGAAGTGGCATTGATATTGAAATCGTAATCATAGCGTGTGAGGAACACATTGTTGAGCTTTCCATTGGAGTTTGCTGGAAGGCCTGCCCCATTGCCATTAACGGCATAGTTCTGGTCCACCTTGAGGCCATGGGTGCCAATGGCATCGGTGTCCTTGTCGCCCACATAGAGCCTGCCGTCCAAATAGATGCCGCCACCTTGCTTGTTGGCTGGCACATGGTTGAAGTTCACCTCGCACTTGCCCATCATCTGCATTTTGGCATACCTCTCCGCACTTTCCTTGCCAATGTAAATGCCGCCGCCAGCTTCCGACGCGTAGTTGTTGTTGATTTGGCCCATCTCGATGGCATTTGAATTGCGGGTTCCTGCGAAAATCAACTCTGCACCTTGCTTGTCGATGCAAACGCCTCCTCCATAAGTGGCGGTGTTGTAGTTGATTTCTGGAATGTCGACAGGACCATCAACATTCGGTGTGGGGTCGTCTTTTGCCGCAGGCGAATGGTGCTGCTTCGTGGTGTCGACTTCGGGCGTGCTGGCAAGGATGGCTTGCTGCAAGGGCGTCAGTTCCATGAAGAAAGGATTCTCCTCCACGGAGGGATAGATGCTCTTCGGATAGTTGCCTTCAGCCGCCTTGCCGCCACCACTGCTCGCTGTGGTAAACTCGATTTCCGAGCCATAGCCAGTGTCGCTGCTATTGGTCGCGTAGGCGCGTGCCTTGTATGTGGCATTGGGCGAAAGGTTGGTGACGACCACGGAAAACACATCGCCGACGCTGCTTGAGGGATATGCCGTCCAATTGCTGCCTCCGTCCGACGAAATCTCGATGCCTCTTTCGGTCAGTGCTGGGTTGCCCGCATAGAACTGCTTGGCGTTGACCGAGGCGGAAGTGGCGGTGACGTCGAAAGCCACGCCGGTGACCACCACTGGCAGGGTGCCGTACGTCGTCACGGCGACTGCCGGGCTGGCGTCGAAGTAGTCCTTTTCGTCATAAGTGTATTTTCCGTAAGCGACCACATAATAGGTCGTGTTTGGTGTGATGGTGATTCCGCTTGTCGTGCTATTGACAACGAATCTCGAGCAGCCTTCATTCTGGTTGTAACTATGGGGTGCTGGCGGTGTAGGTTGCGTGGAAGTAGGAATAAAACTAACCTTGGTAACACCTGTCCAATCGGTGCTTGTTCCTGTATCTTCTGTCCATTCCACGTTTTCGCCTAAATCCGAAGGATAGGGGTTCTCTGAAAAAGCAATGCCATATTCCTTATCGCTTGCTGTAGGTTTCATGGCATAACCCCTGTCCACATGATGGAAGTGGACGG
>DGXB01000061.1:0-243 GCA_002396205.1 Bacteroidales bacterium UBA4243 | reverse complement strand
GAAGCCGTCGGTGCTAATGCTCTCGATTTCGAGGATTTCGAGGATGGGATGGGCTTCGCGTTCCATGATCTTGAAGGTGCCGCCACCACCGTACACGCCGCCACCGTAGCCACCCGAAGGGTCGTCGGCGTGGTTGTTGTTGATTTGGCCGCCATACATATAGATATTGCCGCTGTTGATATACACGCCGCCGCCCTTGCCGGTTGTTGCTGTGTTGTTGTTGATGCGGTCGCCGTGGATGGT
>DGXB01000058.1 GCA_002396205.1 Bacteroidales bacterium UBA4243 | reverse complement strand
CCTGATCATCGCTGGCCGTCAGGCTATCGATGGCGACACCGCACAAGTGGGTCCCGAAATGGCTGAGCACCTCGGTCTGCCTCAGGTTTCCTACGTTTGCGATGCCAAGGTCCTCGACAACGGCCATCTGCTCGTCCACAAGGAGAACGAAGACAGTGTCCAAGTGCTCGAAGTGGAAGGCAAATGCCTGCTTACCGTGTTGGCTTCCGCCTTTGAACCCCGTTACATGACCGTCAGCGGCATCGTTGAGGCCTACAATAGGGAAGTCGAAGTGTGGGGTGCCGATAAGATCGACTACGACGAAACCCGTCTCGGCTTGAGCGGTTCGCCCACCAAGGTGTTCCAGTCGTTCCCGAAGGCCATGAAGGCCCCGGGCGAAGTCCACGAAGTGAGCGAGGAAGAAGCCGTCGAGCTGATTGTCAATAAACTGAAAGAAAAACACATCATCTAAAAGTCACAGCCATGGAATTGAAAGATTATAAGAACGTATTCGTTTTCGCAGAACAACGTGAAGGTGTCATCCAATCCGTTGCATTCGAACTTTTAGGTAAGGCCCGCGACCTCGCCGACACGCTTGGTGAGAAGGTTGTGGCCATGCTGCTCGGCTGTGGCATCAAGGACCAGGCCCAGAAGCTGATTGAATTCGGTGCCGATGAGGTCATCGTGGCCGACTGCCCCGAGCTGAAGGACTATCTGAGTGAGCAATACACCCAGGTCGTCGACCAAATCGTGAAGGAACGCTGCCCCAACATCGTGCTGTATGGTGCCACCACCATTGGTCGCGACATGGCGCCGCGTATCGCCGCCCGCCTGAAGACCGGTCTGACGGCAGACTGCACCAAGCTCGAAGTCGTCAGCGACGAGAAGAGCAACGGCGAGCCGCAGTTCCGCATGACCCGTCCCGCCTTCGGAGGCAACCTGATGGCCACCATCATTTGCCCGAACACTCGTCCGCAGATGTCGACGGTGCGTCCTGGCGTGATGCAGAAGCGTCAGCGCGAGGAAGGCCGTCAAGGCGTTGTCACGATGTTCGCCCCGAAGTTTGACACGAGCAAGTTCCACGTGAAGCTCGTCGAGACCATCAAGGAAGACAAGGCTGTCGTCGACATCGCCGATGCCAAGATCTTGGTCTCTGGTGGCCGTGGCGTGCAGAACAAGGAAGGCTTCGACAAACTGCAGGCTCTGGCCGACGTCATCGGTGGCGTGGTCTCGTCGAGCCGTGCCATGGTCGACAACGGCGTGATGCCTCACGACCGTCAGGTGGGCCAAACGGGTAAGACCGTCCGCCCGAACCTCTACATGGCTTGCGGTATCAGCGGTGCCATCCAGCACTTGGCCGGCATGGAAGAGTCCGACTTCATCATCGCCATCAACAAGGACAAGTTTGCGCCCATCTTCAGCGTTGCCGACCTCGGCATCGTTGGCGACCTGCACAAAATCGTCCCCATGTTGACGGAGAGGTTGAAGAAGGAGATGGAGAAGTAATGTTGTATTAAATCGAAATGCAGAGGCGCATTTATTGTGCCTCTGCATTTATTTGACTACTTTTGCAATCAATGATGACCCATCAACAACTTATAGAAACCCTAAACAACGGCGAGCGACTGACACTTGAGGCAAAATCAGCCAAAACGGAATTGCCGAGGTCGATATGGGAGACTTACTCGGCTTTCGCAAACTCCATCGGCGGCACAATTCTTTTGGGAATCAGCGAAAACAGGAAGGAGAATGATCCTATCAAGCGTTTTACCATTGTCGGCGTGGATGATACACAGAAAATCTTGACTGACTTTTGGAACACTATCAATAGCAACAAGGTGAGTGCGAATATCTTGACAGACTCGGATGTGGAAGTGGTGGAAATGGGAGAAAAACAGGTCGTCGTTATACACGTTCCCCAGGCAAACTGGAGTGTCAAGCCCATTTACCTTAACGAGAATGTTTATAAAGGCACTTTTCGCCGTAACCACGAAGGAGATTACCGTTGCTCCGAAGAGTCGGTGAAAGCCATGATTCGCGATGCCAATGCAAATGGAAACGACGGATCCATGCTTGAGCATTTTGGAATGGATGATGTAGATATGGAATCACTTCGCCAGTATAGGACGGAGTTCCGCATCCTTAACGAAGACCATGTTTGGAATGAAGAGGACGACAAGTCGTTTTTGAAAGAACTTGGAGGTTATCTCGTTGATCGGACCTCGGGAAAAGAATGCTTGACCGTTGCCGGTTTGTTGATGTTTGGCAAAGGCCTTTCCATTCGTGAACGTTTTGCCAATTTCAGAATGGATTATGTGGATATGAGCCATTTGGTTGGCGATGAGCGTTATCACGACCGTTTGACTTACGATGGACGTTGGGAGAACAACCTTTACCAGTTTTTCCATCGTGTTTCGCCCAAGCTTACATTTGATTTGCCACGTCCTTTCAGAATGGAAGGCATCAGACGCATTGACGACACTCCACAACACAAAGCCGTACGTGAGGCATTCACCAACGCAATCATCCATTCAGACGTGTTTTTGGAAGGTGGTGTTTTGCGCATCGACAAATACGATGACAAATTGGTGTTCCGCAATCCTGGAACATTAAAGTTGCCCATCGAACAAATCTACGAAGGCGGCTTGTCGAAAGCCCGCAATCCAAGAATCCAGAACATGTTGAGAATGATTGGTTTCGGTGAGAACTTGGGTTCTGGCTTCCCAATGATCCTAAACGCTTGGAAGCAAACTGGGTGGAAGGCTCCATTGCTTGAAAACAGAATTGAAGTGGATGAAGTTGCACTGACTTTGTTCGTTTATGATAAAACTGCGCAAACTTCTGCACAAACTACCAAAAGTAATCTAACTAATGGTCTAACTGATTCCCAAACTTCCCAAACTCTTCCCAAACTCTTCCCAAACTCTTCCCAAACTCGTATGGAGCGTGTGTTTCGATTGATAAAAGAGAATCCTTTGATAACCAAAAAAGAATTAGCCAAACTTATCGGTTGCACAGAGAGGACAATACAGGTTTACATTACTAAACTGAAAGCAGAAAACAGAATTCACCGTATTGGCCCAGCAACACTTGGCGGCAGGTGGGAAATAGTTGGAGATGATGATACTTCAAACTGAGGTCAAACTATCAAACGCCCGTTATTTTCCAAATCTCATGCACCTAATTAATTAAAAACCAGTATTATGTAGCTATGGAAACGAAATGTCTCTCGACAAAACCCTATCAGGTTCTTAGTGGCAGTGCATTGAAACTGATTGCCTGTGTCTCGATGTTGGCCGACCACTTGGCCAAGTTGTGTTTTTCACAATCTGGTTGGGCTAATGTGGTTTGGTTTTCGGTCGCAGGTAAGTCCATTTCGCTGCTGCAGCTTATGTTGATGTTTGGCCGGCTGGCTTTCCCTTTGTTTGCGTTTCTGCTCGTTGAAGGTTTTTTGCACACCGGAAACAAGAGGAAATATGGCCTGAATTTGTTGGCTCTTGCGCTCATTTCCGAGATTCCGTTTAACCTGTTGTTTGGCCATTCATTGTTGTTCCCAAAACAAAATGTCATGTTCACGCTCCTTTTGGGATACATGGCCATGTGCAGCTTGGAGCACTTTAGGGAACGCCCTATTATAAGCTTGGCGATTCTACTATCCTTATTCCTCATTTCCAGATATTTGCAAGCCGACTACCGAACGGCTGGATTCGTCTTTATCCTTCTATTGTATGGCCTGAGAAGAGAAAAAGCCATTCAATGTGTAGCCGCACCAATACTGCTTGAAATGAAAACGATGGTGTTTCTTTCGCTATTGCTGACTTGTATGTATAACGGCAAACGTGGCTTTATCAAAACCCCATTCCTGAAATACTTTTTCTACGCCTTTTATCCTCTCCATATGCTGATTATCTATTTCCTTGCCCGATAAGTCTTTCCAATGGGATTTGTTTTCTATTTTTGCCCCCTGAATCACCCAATATCATAACCCATGACCAACACCCCCAAAATATTAGACCTCACCTACGAAGTCGGTGCCATCCTCCTCGAAAATGGCGCTGAGATTTCGCGCGTGGAGGAGACCATGCACCGCATCGCCGACCACTTTGGCGTTGAAGATGAAAGTTTTTTCGTGCTCAGCAACGGCATTATGATGACCGGTAAGGGCTTCGCCCGCACCAAGTTCATTCCCATCAAAGGGGCAAGCCTCGACAAGGTGGTGGCCGTCAACCAACTGTCGCGCGAGGTGGCCGAAGGCCGATGGACGCTCGAAGAAGTAGGGGAGAAGCTCAAGCAAATACGCGCCATGAAACCCAAACGGGCCTGGGAACAGATTTTGGCCTCGGCGGTGGGCAGCGCGGCGTTCTGCATCCTCTTTGGCGGTGGCTTCGCCGACTGTTTGGCCTCGTTTGTCGCAGGCTTCTTGCTTTGGGTATTTGTGCTTTTTGTCGGCACGCGGCATTTGTCGCGCATCGTCAACACGGTCACGGGCGGATTGCTGTCGTCGTTGGTGTGTTTCGGCTTGTATCGCATCGGCCTTGGCAGCCATTTGAGCAACATGATCATCGGGGCCATCATCCCACTGATTCCCGGAATCGCTTTCACCAATGGCATTCGCGACATGGCCAATGAGGACTTCATCGCAGGCACCACACGCCTTTTGGACGCCATGCTGTCTTTTTTCTGCATCGCCCTTGGCGTGGCCCTGTCTTTCGTGCTTGACGAGAACATCTTTGGCCAAATGCTTGAGTTGGACGAGCTTGTGGCCGACCCGCAAACTTCGGGTTTCCTTGTACAGCTTATTGCGGCGTTCTTTGGAACCATGTCGTTTGCCGTGTTGTTTGGCGTGCCACACCGCTATTACCTCGACTCGGGCATTTGCGGCACTATCGGATGGCTTATCTATCTCATCCTAACCCGTTATTCGGCTTTTTCGCCGGTCGAGACCATGTTTACAGCCACGGTTGTGGTCACCTTGGTCGCCCTGTCGCAATCCACGACGCGTCGGTGTCCCATCACGGTGTTCCTCATCTGCGGCATCTTCCCTTTGGTGCCGGGTGCAGGCATCTTCTGGACGAGCTACACCATCGTCTCCAACCAACTTTCAGAGGCTTTGACAACAGGTTTCGGAGCGTTAAAAGCAACTGTGGCCATCGCTTTCGGCATTCTCGCCGTGATGGAAATCAACGGGAAGGGTAGGATAAGGCAGTGGATTAATAAAAGGAAAAAGGGTTAAAAAGACGAATTAAACGTTATTTTTTACTATTTTTGTGCAACAAATAAATTAGGAAAATCATCTAAAACACATTCACTATGAAAAAGATTCTCTTTACATTCGTCGCGCTGCTGATGTCGTCGGTGATGATGGCAGGCAGCCTTGTAAAAATCTCTTATTCAGATCGTTCTGGTCTTGAAAAACTCTTCGCCGACCCGAATCTGACCATCCATTACTACAACAATTCGGAGGTCTTCGCCACGGCTGAACGCTTCGATGACCGAATGATGGTCATGATTGACGAACAGGCATACAATCACGCTGGGGTCTATACCCTGATCTATTGTCCTGAGCAAAACCAACAGCAATATCTTGCTGAAAAACAAGTCAATGCACTGAACCAAACGGAAAACTACGTCATCGTGAAAGGCATGGCCGTTCCCTACAAAAACGACGGAGCAGTGGCCATCTTCAACAAGGAAGCCCAACTGCCTCGCCTGACCCGCGACTTCCCGCAGGTGACGGAAGTGAACGCCACCATTCGCGAGATGATGAACCAAGTGAGCATGGACTCGCTTGAGGCCACGGTGCAGCATCTGCAAGACTACCAAAACCGCATTTGGAACTCCGACAACGCCTTCACTGCTTCCGACTGGATTGCCGGCCGCATGGAAGCCCTCGGATTGGAAGTGGAGCAACAAGCTTTCAACGCCAATACTTGGATGGGTAGCGGCGCGGCTGCGCCCAACGTGATTGGTATTCAACGCGGCACGAAATACCCCGACACCTACGTCGTGTGCGGCAGCCACTTCGACTCGTTCTCCTACGAAGCCATGTACGGCGGTGGCACTTGCCCAGGTGCCGACGACAACGCCACGGGTGTGGCCTCGGTGTTGGAAAGCGCCCGCATCATGACGCAGTACGAATTCGAGTATTCCATCGTTTACTGCGCCTACGGTTGCGAGGAAATGGGACTCTACGGTAGCGAAGCCTACGCCTCGCGCTGCCAACAGGAAGGCATGGACATCATCGGCTATTTCAACAACGACATGAACGGCTACCTCAATCCTGGCGATCCGATACATATCGACTGCATCTATCCCAATGCCGTTGAGCCGATTGGCACTTATTACATGAACGTTGGTGAGGTTTATTTCCCCGAACTTCCCATCCGCCACGTCAACTTCAACGAGGGCGACAGCGACCACACCTCTTTTAATAACCACGGCTACATGGGCATCTATCCCTTCGAGGATTACCAGAACCACAGCCCATACATTCACACGCCCAACGACATCATCGGAACGAGCGTGACGAGCTTCGAAATGTCGCAACAGTTCTGCCAGATGAACATCGGTTGCCTGGCTGAGATTGCAACGGTTATCGGTGACGCTCCTGTAGTGGAGTGCAATCCGGTGACGAATTTTTATGTTGGTGAGCCTGTTGCAAAAGACTTAAGTGAGGTTTATTTGGAGTGGCAAAGGCCTGAGGAAGGCTCCACTGGTGAACTTCAGCATTTTGATGTCTATCGCGATAACGCCATGATTGCCACTGTAGAAATCGACCCAGACCCCACTTATCATTATATTTACACTGACACAATCACCGTTGGTGCTTCTGCGGAGTATTTTGTTACGGCGGTTTACAGTGATGGTTGCGAAGCGCAGTCCGAAACCTTGGTCGGCTATGGCGTAACAGGCCTTGAAGAAACTAATAGGGTAGAAGCGCAGGTGTATCCCAATCCCGTTGAAGGCCAGTTGACCGTCAAGGCGGAGGGATTGTTGCATGTGGCCGTTTATAACTCAATAGGGCAACAGGTCGTTACCGTAGAAGCCTACGAAAACCAATGCACGATTGACATGAGCAATTATCCCGCCGGATTGTATAGCCTGCAAATGGTTAGCAGCAAAGGCATAAACAGTAAAAATGTGATTGTCAAGTAATTGACGGAATAGGGAAGAGGCGTAAAAATAAAAATCGAGGTTGATTCAGAAAAAGGCATTATTTTTGCATTCTGAAGCAACCTCGATTAATTTTTTATCATTATGAAAAAACTATTCAGCATCATTGCTTTCATCGCTATGGCAGCGGTGGCGGTGGCACAAACACCAGAAGAAATCATCTCACGCATGGAAGCCGAAATGGCCAAACATGACGAAAAAGAAGGTCTGGCCATGACTTTGGAAATGAAAATCCCGATTTTGGGGACATTTTCGTCGCGTAATTATACCTTAGGCGACAAATATCGCATAGAAGTGTCCAAGGATGGAAAGCAAACGATTACATGGAGCGACGGCCAAACGGATTGGAACTACGATTCCGAGAAGAACCAAGTGGAAATCAAGAAACATGAGGTCAAGGAAAAGACTGAAAATGAAGGCGATGCAAAGATGTTCAATGGTATCACCGACGGTTACGACGTCAAGCTTGACAAAGAGACTTCCGACACATGGCAGTTCCTCTGCAAGCGTTCGAAATCGAATCCCGACAAGGACGCTCCCAAGAAAATGACGCTCGTCGTTGCCAAAGGCACTTATATGCCTGTCAGTCTGAGTGCAAGCGTCTCCCTCATGACCATCACCATGCGCGACCTCAGCTATGGCGTGACGGAAGAACAAGTCACATTCAATCCCAAAGACTATCCCAATGCCACTATTGTGGACAAGCGATAATGCCTTGGAACGGATTACAAAGACAACTTGTGGCTGATGTTCTGGGCTAAGAAGGAAGCAACTGCGTCAGTGGTCATCCCAGTTACGTTGATGACAAAGTCATAGTTGTGGGCATCGTAGCGCGAGGTTCCGGCCACGGTTTTCACAAAAGTATCACGCTCGGCATCGATGCGGTCAACCACTTTGGCGGCCTCGTCGGTGCCGAGGTTTTGTTTGCGTGCAATGCGCTCGATGCGTGCATCCCTGTCGGCCCTAATGAATATGTGCATCGCGTTGGGATAGTCGCGGAAGATGTTGAAACCAGCACGTCCCAAAATGATGCAACTTTCTTTCTCGGCCAATTCCTTAAGGATTCTTGCCTCGGCATAATAGATGCTCAACGGTGAAGCTTCGGTGTGACTTCCTGGCTGATAGCTTGCAGCACCAAATTTTTGGTAGAAACGGCAGAAATCGTTCCACCAATTGCTCTTCTGCGCCTTGATGCGTTCAATGTTCTCGATGGTCATGTCGAATTGTTCGGCTATGCCTTCCAACATGGCGCGGCCATAGACTTTAATGCCAAGCTTTTCGCCCAATTTCCGTGCTATTTCTCCGCCACCGCTACCGCACTCACGGTTGATGGTGATAATGAAATTATTATTGTCCATATCTGTTTGTTTTTGTTGCGCAAAAGTACAAAAATCCCTCACTCTTTTAAGCGAATTTGATACAAAATAAGGAAATTTGTCCAAAATCTACTCGAAATATCCGAATCCATTCAAGGCCTTCAGCATCTGGTCGACATAGTCCCACGAGGTGCTCGACCAGCGGAAGCCGAGACGATACAGCACCTGTGTCGTGTATTGGTTGTCTGCCGGAATCAAGACTGTCTTTTGCCCATGGGCCATGTCTTGGTAGGCAATCAAGCTGGAGAGACGTTTGGCTTTTTCTGGGTCTTGCTTGGCAGTTTCCATGGCTTCGTTGAAAGCCTCAGTTTCCACCTGACTCGGTGATTGCCCCACTTGAGACAACTTGCATGGTGGCCGCAGGAATCATGTAAGACGGCTTCTGCTGACCGATGAAAGCGTTCAGTTCCTTGATGTCCACCTTCTGGTCGCTGACAATATAAGCGGCGATGAACTTTCCACCATTCTCATAGTCAAAGGCTTGCACGGTTGCATCCTTGATGCCGGGGAATTGTCGAATCACGGCTTCCACTTCTTTCAATTCAATGCGGAAACCGCGGATTTTCACCTGACCGTCTTTACGCCCCACGAATTGGATGTTGCCATCGGGGAGGTAACGAACAATGTCGCCGGTGCGATACACACGGCTGTGCTTCGGGTCGTCGCTGAAAGGATTCTTTATGTATGTCTCTGCAGTCTTTTCAGGACGGTTCAGGTAGCCGCGGCTCACTTGCGGTCCCGTGACCCACAACTCGCCATTGGCACCCACAGGCAATCGATGTCCTTGTTTATCAACGATATAACACTTGATGTTACGTTGCGCCTTGCCAATCGGGATATTCTTGCGTTCCTCGGTCACGTCGAAGTTGGTGACATAGCAGATGGCTTCCGAAGGACCGTAGCCATTGGCCATCACATAATGCTGCGGCGGCACCATCGAAGGTAGTTTCTCGCCACCCGTCAGTAGGCGTAGCAGCGACTTACACTCAAAGTTGGTCGCAAACTGGTAGGCCACTTGCGTTGTCATGAACGAATGTGTGATGCCGTTTTGCACGAAATAGTCGTTCAAGGCCATCAAGTCGAGGCGGATTTCCTCGGGAATGATGTGCAACTCGGCGCCAATGGTCAGACTACCGAACAATTCCTCAATCGAGGCATCGAAACCGAAGCTGGCGTATGCGGCAATCTTGCTTTGCTCAGTAATGTTGTGACACGCTTGATGCATCAAGCAGAATGCCACCACGTTACGATGCTCTATTTGACAACCCTTGGGAACTCCAGTAGTGCCCGAAGTGTAGATCATCGTCATCAGGCTGTGTGCCGTTGGAGGGCCGATTTGCACATCGGCTTCGACGCTTTGGTTAAGCTCTCGGGTGAGCAATACTTCACCTTTGTAAAATTCCACAAGCGGAAGCAGTTCTTCATCGGCAATGAGCATTTTTGTACCTGAATCTTGAACCATAAACTCCAGACGCTCTTTGGGATAGGAGGGATCCAAAGGCTGGTAGGCGCAGCCGGCTTTCAGCACGCCGAGAGAGGCAATGGCCATCCATTCGCAACGCGGAATCAAGACGGCAACCACATCTTCGCTGCCCAAACCTTTTGCCGCCAATCTTTTTGCAATGTTGTCGCTCAGTTCGTCAAGTTCGCGATAGGTATACGTCTTGTCCTTGTAAACCACCGCCGTCTTGTCGGGATGAAGCTCGGCTTGCTTCTTGAACAATGAGACGATGGTTTGCGTTTCGTCGTAGTCGACATCGGTTTCATTGAACTTGTCAAGGAGCTTTAATTGATCATCAGAAACATTCTGTATGTCTTTGAGTTGCAAGTTCAAATCCATCATATGCGTCAGGATGGTTTCGTAGCTTGCAATAAACTGGTTGATGAGCGCCTCGGAGTAACGATGTGCATGGTAGGAAAGCACAATCCTATAGCCTTCAGCTTGTTGGAAGACCTGAATTTCGATAGGCTCGTTTGTTGAGTTCAATTTGGGCTTCTCTTGTTCGATGCTGTCGATCTCTTCAATGTCAATTTCAAACGCCTGGTTGTCAATGTATTGTTCTGGAACGCCTTCCTCATTCACCTTCACGCGACAGTTGGCGTAGGGGTGCGCTGCGAGCATTTCCAAGATGGCTTTCCGAAGGCGTTCAAGGTCGATTTCCTTGTTTACATGAAAAAGATAAGGAATGTTATATACTTTGTTTTCAGTGCTTTGCATGCATTCGGCGTAAATGCCGACTTGCGATTGTGATAAAGGTGCGGTTTGAGCTTTCATATATTGTTTTTTATTTCTTGTCTTGCCAAGTGGTTGTATATATTTTCGGTGTTATGGACAGCATCAGCCATCCCCAGCGCATCCTTCGCGTTTCCTCAAGTTGCTGAAGGATGGCCATGGTCTCCGTGCCCATCAGGTAAGAGAAGCCCGCCGACAGCTTGACGAAATCGGAAAAGGCATAGCTGGCCTTGATTTCGAAATCGTGGCCGAGGCTCTTTGATGGGACGTAATCCAGATTGGTTGCAATGGCGAAATAATGGTACGAAAGGTTGATGTTCAGTTTCTTGACGGGGTTGACCGTGCCACCGACAAAGAGGTTTTGAAGGCCAGGCGTGAAGTTGCCGACAAAACTGTCGAGGTAGAAAAAGTCCATCGCGCCATAAAAGTCGTGGTGCGAGCCATAAATGGAATTGAAGCCTCGGATGGTGTCGTGGAAAAACATGCCTAAGGCGCCGTTGGGAGGCAATGCGAAATCCTTGTCGCCGCTCAAATAGTCGTAGCCGGCATAAACGGAGAAAATGTCGTTGGGCGTGAATTGCACTTTTGCGTTACCCATGAATGCGCTTATCGGAATGCCGTCTTCTTGCCTGCCCATCTGGTAATAGAAAGAACCCGTCACAGCCCAATGCTTTGGCGTGAACGAAAGGTAGGTTCCGAGCAGTTGCTGGTAATAAGTCTTAGGGTGTTCTGGATCGGTGCTTTGCATTCCCACGTTCATGAAGAGCAATGACCCGCCGAACAACGAACTGGGCGTATCATAATGATACCAAAGCGTTTGCATCGACTTGTGGGGCTGGATGCCGTCGGAATAATAAGTGTTGCCTGTGTCGGGGTTGTCGGCATTCTGGTTGTAGGCAAGGATAAGGTGAACCTTGTGTCCGTGGCCTTCGTAGCCGAACTTCAGCACGTCGTGGGTGGGGGCGGTCATCGTCCAGTCGTCATAACCCAAGATGCGCTCGTCGTCGTAATTCAGGATCTGACGACCTATTTTGGCAAAAAAACCATTTTTCGATTTCACCAAAGCCCAGGCTTCGGCAAGGCTCAAGCCTCCACCTGCGGCTTGTCCCCAAACACCAGCTTGTTTGGGCGAAAGATGCAGTTCGAGCCACGAACGCTTGTAGTCGAAATCCAGCTGATACGAACCCAAAATGAAATTGGCGATGCGGTCGTTATCGAGGCTGTCGGCCTTGAAACCGCCATAACGCAACTCGCCACGGGTATTCAATTTGGCACTGATGCTAAACTCGTTGTCGGCTTCCTGCCCATACACACCGACTGAAACCACCAGTGTAAATAAAAGCAACGAAAGCCTTGGCAATCTGAAGTTTGAAACTTTCATAGGATTGGGGTTATTCTATGTTGAAAAGGTCGATAAAGCCCGTCATCTTGAAGACATCCTTGATTTCGTCGTTCAAGCTCTTCAAAACGACCTTGTTGCCATTGGCTTTGGCGCTTTTAAAAATGTGATGAACATGTTCGACTCATTGCCCTGAGAAACATTTTCGTTCAGCGTGCCCATGATACGGTCAGGACGGCTCTCATGAGCCGAAACCGAGCGGAAAAGCGTGTGGACCACCCCCATAACCAATGCGGCAGGAACCCCTTTGCCACTCACATCGCCGATGCAGAAATAGAGTTTCTCGTCGCGGATGAAATAGTCGTACAAGTCGCCGCCTACCATCTTGGCGGGGACGAGCGATCCACAAATGTCGACATCATCGCTTTTAGTTTCCGATTCGGGTTTAGGCAGCATGTCCATCTGGATTTTTCGGGCGATATTCAACTCGCTTTCAATGTGTTCCTTTTCCATGTTGGCCCGTTGGAGGTTGCTGATGCTTTTGGCGGACCGATGGATGATGAAGGCGAGGATAAGCAGACCCGTCAAAGTCAGCAGCAGGTTTCGCCATCGCATTCTTATCAAAGGCTCAAACACTTCGTCGTCATAATTGACAACTGCAATTCTCCAGGGTTTTATGTTTTCGGGAGAACTATAAAAAACGTTGCCTTCCGAATTGTCTTCATTGTCGGTAAAAGAAAGGAGCATGGCATATCCTGAAGAACTCGGTTCACGATGCAAACTGCTGTCGTTTATCATGTTAAGGGTTTCTTCCGCGAGTTGATGCGAATTCCCTTTCTCTTTCGGACCGCATATCAATTTGCCCTCACCGGAAATCAATATATGGTAGGAGGAAGGAAACATGTGTCTGGCATTCAGCATTTTGCCAAGCCATTCAGATTCTAAGTCAACACCCACGATGCCTGCCACGCACCCTGATGCGTCGTACACAGGAAAAGTGTAGGTGATTAGGGTCACATTTGGGTTGTCTTCATCGGGATAAGGCTCACTCCAAAAAGAAGTGTCGTTTTCAACCGAGTTGATGAAATACTTGTTTTTAGAATAGTCATGTGCGTCAGAACCAAGTTGATAGGTATTAATCACATCGCCGCGTCGCAGCGTGTATGGTTCGAAAAGACGTCCTTTTTCGGGATAATAGTCGGGCACCATGGCGATGCAGCAACCGTCGAAATTTGGGTTTTGTTCCACGACGCGTCGCGTGACGGCAAACAAGGAATCAGGGTAGGGGAGAGCCTGCTCAAATTCCCAGCGGCGGTTACGAAGTGCAAGCTCCACATCTTCAAGCGAATGTTTCACTCCTATGGATTTGACGACCAACTCCATTTCTGCATTCCGTTCCAAATCGGATCGGATTTGCTTGCGAGCGGAATACTGCTGGATGCCTGAAATCAACAACATGAGTGCCGCAGCCGTTATGAGAATGCCGATGCTGGCTTTTGCGCCAATGCTTTTGGATGTGTTTTGCGAGTTGCCCATAATGTTATTACTTTCCGACGCAGAAACGGCTAAAAATTGTTCCCAGGATTTCGTCAGTGGTAATCTCGCCAGTAATGCTTCCAAGATGATATATGGTTTGACGTAAGTCCTGTGAAACCAGATCGGTAGGAACATTTATCTCAAGTCCTTCTTTAACATGATTGAGACTATCTGAAGCGTGCAACAAGGCTTCGTAATGGCGCACGTTGGTCACCAAAGTGGTGTCGGGATGGGTGAGGGGCTGGTTGTGTTTCAAGGCGTTATACAAGTCGTTCAAGCCAAACTTACGCTTGGCTGACAGACAAATCACCATGATCATGTCGTTGTCCAAATCTTGACGCAACTGACCTAAAACGGCCTCGCCTTGGTCAGGGAGCGTATCTACCTTATTAATACATAGGATCAGTTGCTGTTGGTCAAAGTCGACCTTGGCGAGAATGTCGTTTGCCGAAGAAAGCATTGATTCATAGTCATTTGTGGCATCCAGCATACCGATGACGACAGTCGCTTCCTTGATTTTCCGATAGGAGCGTTCAATGCCGATTCGCTCGATGGTTTCATCGGTTTGCCGCAAACCAGCCGTGTCGATGAAACGATAAAGGATCCCGTTGATGTTTAAGGTCTCCTCGATGGTGTCGCGCGTGGTGCCGGCAATGTCGCTCACGATGGCGCGGTCTTCGCCCAAAAGCGCGTTGAGCAAGGTGCTTTTTCCGGTGTTGGTCTGGCCAACGATGGCGACAGGGACTCCGTTTTTGATGGCATTGCCCAAGCGGAATGAATCCTTGAGGATGTTGACTTTATCAAGGGTTGCTTGAAGCAAAGCTTTAAGTTGGCTTCGGTCTGCAAACTCCACATCTTCCTCGCTGAAATCCAATTCGAGTTCCATCAATGCTGTCATTTCCAACAGTTTGGAACGCATCACTTGAAGTTCTTTCGAGAAATCGCCCTTTAATTGGTTGATAGCCACACGATGAGATGCTTCATTCTGCGAACTGATTAAGTCTGCAATGGCTTCGGCTTGGGTCAAGTCGAATTTGCCGTTGGCGAAAGCGCGGCGGGTGAACTCGCCAGCCTCGGCCATGCGGCAACCGTGAGCAATAAGGATGTGCAACAGTTTCTCTTGAATGTAGACAGAGCCATGCACGCTGATTTCTGCCGAATCTTCGCCAGTGAAAGAGTGGGGGGCTTTGAAAAAGGTCACCAGCACTTCGTCGAGCATCTCACCATTGTCAACTACATGTCCGTAATACGCTCTGTGTGAGACGATTTTGTCCGTATCGAAAGGCTTGCCGTGTTGCTTGAACACTTTGGCGACCAAAGCAAATGCTTCAGGCCCCGAAATCCTGATGGTGGCGATGGCACCCAAGCCGGCTGGCGTGGCGATGGCGCAGATGGTGTCGTTGTTGAACATGTTGGTCTGCATAGGCACAAAACGATGGCAGCGCAACCTAAGGTCGCGCTGCCCGATTTAACATAATGTCAGAACGGAAGATCGTCCACGCTGTCGTCTGACGGAGCGAAATATTCCGTGGATTGTGGAGTCGCCGCTTGTGGCGGGGTCTGGTGCATCATGGGTTGCTGCTGGACCGGCTGGGCGGATTGCACAGGAGTTCCCATGGGTGCGGCAGTAGCGCCAACGGGGTCGAAACGCCACACGCGCACGTCAGTGTACCATTTGCCATTGAACTCGCGCGACGAAATCTCAATCTGTGCCTTAATGGTCTGTCCAGGTGCAAACTTCTGGATCTCATCGATTTGGTTCGTCCAGCATGTCAGGCACACCGTGCGAGGATATTGTTCCTCGGTCTCGATGATCAAATCTTGCTTGCGCCACGGGCCACGGGCGCTTGTGCCTTCGGTCAGATTGCCGAGTCTGACCACTTTTCCTATAATTTCCATAGTGTAGTTATTTAATGATTTAAAATTCAAAGATTTAAAGATATAAAATTCAAAGATTTAAAATTCAAAATTCCAAAGTCTGCTTTGTATGTAAGACATTTGAAAAATTGAACTGCAAAGGTAATCATCATTTCGGTTTTGGCAAACAAAAATCGAACGAATCGGCCTTTTTTTGACTTCTGGTAAAAAATCTCAATTCGGGAATAATCAACATTATGTTAAATATGATATTTCAGAACCATCCCCTCACGCATAAATCCACTTATAACTGCCAACTGCTAACTTCAAACTGGCAACTGAAAACTGTTGTTACTCTGAAGCCCTGAAAGGGCGAAATATTTCAACGGGCGATTTCAATCCCCGTTAACTGAATAACTAACAACTGCAAACTGCCAACTAAAAAATATTCATCGCAATCACCGCGCAGGCCTCGGCATCGGCAACGGCATTGTGATGGTTCTTCGCCAAATCATAGCCAAAATGCAATGCCACGGTTTGAAGTTTATGGTTCTCCAACTCTGGCAACAGTTTCTCCGATCCCAAATGCGTGCAATAAAACTTATAGTTTGGATATGGAATGTGATACAGCTGATGCAGAGCCTTCAGCACGCGCTCGTCGAACGACTTGCCATGGGCCACCATAGGCAAACCTTTCACATGGCCTTCGATTTGGCTCCAGACCTCAGGAAACAACGGCGCATGGTTCGTATCTTTATAGGTGATGCCGTGCACCTTCGTCGTCCAAAAGTCATAGCGGTTCGGCACAGGTTTCATCAGGCTGTAGAAACGGTCAGTAATCTCATTGTCCCTCACGATGACAACGCCCATGCTGCAAGCACTAGTCACCTCACCATTGGCCCCCTCAAAGTCGATGGCGGCGAAATCGTCAAGATGATATTTGGGAATATACGACGGCCACTCGGCATCAGGCCAGTCGGCGCCTTTGATCTTTTGCTTTTTTCGGTTCCAAAACATATCGGCTGCAAAATTACGGAAATACTTTGTATCCGACGAAATCAAACACGCTGGTTGGATTATTTTCTTGAAATTAAGGTTTTGCATTGCGTATCCAAAAAATAATGCTACCTTTGCCCGCAATTGGGTGGCTCCCCTACCCTTTTTGTTTAAAATTTTATTAATTTATTGAATATCAAACAATTAAAAACTAACTCAAAATGGAATTGAAAGGTTCGAAAACCGAAGCCAACTTGATGGCTGCCTTTGCTGGCGAATCGCAAGCCCGCAACAAATACACCTATTATGCCTCCAAAGCGCGCAAGGAAGGCTACAACCAAATCGCCGACCTCTTTGAGGAGACCGCTCGCAACGAGATGGAACACGCCAAGATTTGGTTCAAGCTACTGCACGACGGCGATGTGCCGGATACCAAGACCAACCTGAAGGATGCTGCCGCTGGCGAAAACTTCGAATGGACCGACATGTACGCCGGCATGGCCCAGACCGCCCGCGAGGAAGGCTTCACCAAGATTGCCGCCCTGTTTGAACTGGTCGGCAAGATCGAAAAGGAACACGAGGCCCGCTACCTGAAGCTCCTGCAAAACATCGAGGACGGCATCGTCTTCTCGCGCGAAGGCGATATGGTGTGGCAATGCTCAAACTGCGGCCACATCGTCATCGGCAAGAAGGCCCCGCAGGTCTGCCCCGTGTGCAACCACCCACAGTCCTATTTCCAAATCAAGGCTGAAAATTATTAAAGACGAGAGACTGCGAGACACGAGACTGCGGGACATTATGGTCTCGTGTCCCGTGTCACGAAGTCCCGTGTCAAAATTCAAATCAAATCTATCAACTTTAATCTAAGAACAATGAAAAAGTACGTATGCGACGTCTGCGGCTATGTCTACGACCCCGCAGTTGGCGATCCCGACAGCGGCATCGCCCCTGGCACACCTTTCGAAGAGATTCCTGACAGCTGGTCATGCCCGCTTTGCGGCATTGGCAAGGACAGCTTCTCTGTTATGGAATGATCCAAAAACTTTTGTAGAGACGTGCCGTGGCGCGTCTCTACATTGATTAATGTAAATTATGGACACCAACGCATTGTTCAACATTGGCTATGGTCTTTATGTGCTGACCACCCGTTACGATGGCATCGACAACGGCTGCATCGTGAACACGGTGTTGCAGGTCACCAGTACGCCTTTACAAATCGTCGTTTCGGTCAACAAAGGAAACTATACGCACGAACTCATCAAAGCGTCGGGCGTCTTCAACGTTTCGATGCTGACCACCGAGACACCGATGTTCGTCTTCGAGCATTTCGGCTTCCAGTCGGGTCGCACGACGAACAAATTCGCCACGTGCGAAGCCGAACATCGTGCTGTGAACGAGGTCCTTTACATCCCGAAATACACCAACGCCTATTTGGCTTGCCGTGTCAGCCAAAGCATTGATTTCGGCACACACACCATGTTCGTCGCCGAAGTGCTTGATGCCCAAGTGCTTTCCGACAAGCCTTCCGTGACCTACGACTATTACCAAAGGCATATCAAGCCCCAACCCGAAATCAAGTTTGACAACGCCAAGAACGGCAAACGTTGCTGGGTGTGCAAGGTGTGCGGCTACGTCTACGAGGGCGACGAACTCCCCGACGACTTTGAATGCCCGCTTTGCAAACACGGCAAGGAAGAATTTGAGGAAATCATTGTAGAGACGCAAAATGTGGCGTCTCCAAAGAACGACAACAATACGAAAATCCATGAGACGCAATGCGTTGCGCCTCTTCAAAATAACTGTGCAATGAAACAGATTAATCTAACCGAAAACATTTTCTACGTCGGCGTCAACGACCGCCGCACCGAGCTTTTTGAAAACCACATGGAACTGCCCAACGGCGTTTCCTACAACTCATATCTTATTGTGGACGAGAAGGTTGCCTTGATTGACCCCGTCGAGGCGGGCTTTATCGAAGAATACCTTTTCAAGGTGAAGAACGTACTGCAAGGCCGCGAGGTCGACTACCTTATTATTAATCACGACGAGCCAGACCACAGCAGCAGCATCGCTGCCGTCATCCGCGAATGGCCTGAGATACAAATCGTTGGCAACGCAAAGACCTTTGCCCCGCTTGAGGCTTTCTACGGTCCAATAGAAAACAAGAAGGTGGTGACCGAAGGCGAAACATTGAGCCTCGGCAAGCACACTTTACAGTTCTTTATGGTGCCGATGGTGCACTGGCCCGAGTCGATGGTGACCTACGAACAATCGAGCAAAATCGTCTTCAGCAATGATGCCTTTGGCGGCTTCGGTGCCTTGAATGGCGGCATCTTCGACGACCAAGTGAATTTGGACTTCTACGAGGACGACATGCGCCGCTATTATGCCAACATCGTCGGCAAGGTGGCCATGCAAGCCTTGAAAGCCATCGAAAAGTTAGGCGGGCTGGAAATCAATATGATAGCACCGTCGCACGGTCTCGTTTGGCGCACTAATTTGGCTTGGGTTTTGGGCAAATACACTCAATGGAGCAAGCAAGAAAGCGAGGAAGGCGTGGTCATCGTCTACGGTTCGTTGCACGGCAACACGGGCGTGATGGCCGACATCGTGGCACGTGGCGCCGCCGAAGCGGGCATCAAGGAAGTGAAGGTGTACGACATCGCCAAGACCGAGGTCAGCTTCATCATGAGCGACATCTGGAAATACAAGGGCGTCATCATTGGGGCCTGCGCCCACTATGGCAGCATGTTCCCCAACATGACCCTGTTGACCCACGAAATCAACGAGTTCAAGCCAAAAGACAAGTGCTATGCCACTTTCGGAGGCATGAGCTGGAGCGGCGGCGGCGTGAAGACCCTCGCCAAATACGCCGAGGAAGGCAAGTGGAACCTCGTGGCCGACAGCGTCGAGGTGAAAGGCGCTCCCATCCGCGAAGAGGATTGGGATAAGCTTTACAACCTCGGCAAGACCGTGGCCGAAGCAGTGAAGGGTTAAACCCCTACCCTGCCATTGGATAATGAAAAACTCCGCCTCATTTAAGACGGAGTTTTTTCTTTTGCCTATTAATATTAATAGGTGTGTAGAGACGTAGCGTGCTACGTCTCTACTAACAACCTAATTATTTATATTCGGCCAGCACGTCCTTCACGCGGTCAGGCGTCATACGGCCGTAGACCTTGTCACCGACTTCGATGACGGGGGCCAGACCGCAAGCACCGACGCAGCGGAGGCAGGTCAGTGAGAACTTGCCGTCGGGAGTGACCTCACCAACGTTGATGCCCAACTGACGCTTCAGCTCGTCCAGCACCTTCTCGGCACCACGCACGTAGCAAGCGGTACCCAAGCAAACGCTGATCGGGTGCTCGCCCTTCGGGGTCATGGTGAAGAAGGAATAGAACGAAACGATGCCGTAGACTCTCGAAACCGGGATACCCAGTTCCTTAGCCACCAGTTCCTGGACCTCAGCAGGCAGATAGCCATACTCGCCCTGAACCTTGTGCAGCACATTGATGACTTCACCCGGCTTGTTGCCATACGACTTGCAAACCTCTTTGATGAAGTTAACCTTAGCTTCTGATAATTTAATAACTGCCATATTTATTTCCTTTCTATTATTTACTGGTTATTGAATTACTCGCTGATCTCGACGTGTTCTGACTTGTCGAAATAGTGGGTGTGTAGCAGTTCGTGTGACTTGTGGCTGCAAGGCTCGCCAAAGTATTCTTCGTAGATCTTCTTGATCGAAGGATTCTCGTGCGACTTACGGATCGGCTTGCCAGCATCCTCGCGGTAGATGGCTTCCGTACGCTTCTTGATGATCTCGCTGTTGCCGTGGTGGTAGGGCTGACCAGCGCCGCCGACGCAACCGCCGGGGCAGGCCATGACCTCGATGGCGTGGAACTGTTCCTTGCCTTCGCGCACTCTCTCGAGGAGCTTGCGGGCGTTGGACAGACCGTGGGCAATGCCGATGTGGATCGGAGTGCCGTCAAAGTCAACCCAAGCGTCACGGATACCTTCGATACCACGGAGCTCAGTAAAGTCAATCTTAGGCAACGGTTTGCCAGTGAACACCTCATAGGCGGTACGGGTGGCGGCTTCGATCACACCACCAGTGGCGCCGAAGATGACGGCGGCACCCGTGGATTCGCCCAGCGGGTCGTCGTAGTCTTCGCTCGGCATATCCTTCAGGTTGAGGTTGAACTGCTTGATTAAGCGAGCCAACTCACGGGTCGTCAGGACGTAGTCGATGTCGGGATTGCCATCCTTGTAGAATTCCTTACGCTTGCTTTCGTACTTCTTAGCCAAGCAAGGCATGATGGAGACGACGACGAGGTCTTCTCTCTTGATGCCCATCTTTTCGGCCCAGTAGTTCTTGGCGACAGCGCCGAACATCTGCATAGGCGATTTGGCGGTTGAAGGCACATCCAGCATGTCGGGGAAGTTGTGCTCGAAGAAGTTGACCCAACCCGGGCAGCAGGAAGTCAGGATAGGCAGACGGACGCTCTTGTCGCCAGCCATGAACTTCTTGATGCGGCCGAGGAGCTCAGTGCCTTCTTCCATGATGGTAAGGTCGGCAGCGAAGTCGGTGTCGAACACATAGTCGAAGCCCAGACGACGCAGGGCAGCGGCCATCTGACCGGTGACGATGGTGCCGGCGGGCATGCCGAACTCTTCACCGAGGGCCACACGCGTAGCGGGAGCCGTGTTGACGATGACGGTCTTCTTGGGGTTGTTGATGGCAGCCATCACGTTGCGGGTGTCGTCCACCTCGCTCAAGGCGCCGACGGGGCACACCTGGACGCACTGACCGCACATGACGCAAGGCGAGTCGACGAGGTCTTGCTCGAAAGCAGGAGCCACGACCGCGCTGAAGCCACGGTTGATGGCGCTCAGGGCACCAACGGTCTGGACGTTGTTACACATGTTCTCGCAACGACGGCACATGACGCACTTGTCCATGTCGCGCACGATGCTGGGCGACATGTCTTGGCGATAGTGGCTCTGTTCGCCCTTGAAGGGGACTTCGCGGATACCGAGGTATTGGGCCAGGCTCTGGAGCTCGCAGTTGCCGCTCTTGGCGCAGGTCAAGCAGTCTGCCGGGTGGTCACTGAGAATCAGTTCGACCACGGTACGACGGGCGTTGATGACGCGGGCGCTGTGGGTCAGCACTTCCATGCCTTCCACGCAGTCGGTGGCGCAAGCCGGGGCCAGGTTACGACGCGGACGACCGTTGAAGTCTTTGGTAACTTCGACGACGCAAACGCGGCAGCCACCGGGTTTGTTTTCAAATTTCATTCCTGCCAGTTCAAAATAGCAAAGGGTAGGAATATGGATACCAGCCATGCGGGCGGCTTTCAGGATAGTAGTGCCTTCCGGGACCTGGATCTGTTTGTTATCAATTGTTACGTTAATCATATTTGTTTCCTCCTCTTTTATTATTTGACAGAAATGGCACCGAACTTACAGGTTGAGATACAGGCACCGCACTTGATACACTTGGAAGGATCGATCATCATCGAAGGCAGCTTGTGGCCGGGAGCGATGTAGTCGGTCTTCGAGATGGCTTCAGCGGGGCAGTTCTTCTTACAAGCGCCACAGCCAATGCACTTCTCCTTGTCGATTTCATAACGCATGAGCTTCTTGCAGACGCCAGCGCGGCATTTCTTGTCAACAACGTGCTCAACATACTCGTCCCAGAAGTTGTCCAAGGTCGAAAGCACCGGGTTCGGTGAGGTCTGACCCAGACCGCAGAGGGCGGTATCCTTGATGACGGCGGCGAGGTTGCGGAGTTCTTGAAGGTCGTCCATGGTGCCTCTGCCTTCCGTGATCTTGGTGAGGATTTCGAGCATACGCTTGTTACCGATACGGCAGGGCGAGCACTTACCGCAGCTCTCTTCGCAGGTGAACTCCAAGTAGAACTTGGCGATGGCCACCATGCAGGAGGTGTCGTCCATGACCACCATACCGCCAGAGCCCATCATGGAGCCGGCAGCGGCAAGGCTTTCATAGTCGATAGGAGTGTCGAGGTGTTTCTCCGTCAAGCAGCCGCCTGAAGGACCACCAGTCTGGACGGCCTTGAACTTACGGCCACCCTTGATACCACCACCGATTTCGTAGATGATGTCGCGCAGCGTGGTGCCCATCGGGACCTCAATCAGACCGACGTTGTTGATCTGACCGGCCAGAGCGAACACCTTCGTGCCCTTCGACTTCTCGGATCCGATGCTGGCAAACCAGTCAGCACCCTTGGTGATGATGATCGGCACGTTGGCGAAGGTCTCCACGTTGTTCACGTTGGAGGGTTGGCCCTTGTAGCCATGAACAGCCGGGAACGGGGGTTTCAGCGTAGGCTCACCACGCATACCTTCCATCGAGTGGATCAGAGCAGTCTCTTCACCGCAGACGAAAGCACCGGCACCATAGCGGAGCTCGATGTCGAAATCGAAGCCCGAGCCGAGGATGTCTTTACCGAGCAGGCCGTATTCGCGGGCCTGGGCGATGGCGACTTGCAGACGGTGAATAGCCAGCGGGTATTCAGCACGGATGTAAACCAAACCGTGGGTGGCACCGATGGCATAGCCGCAGATGGCCATGGCCTCGACGATGCTATGCGGGTCGCCTTCCATGATGGAACGGTCCATGAACGCACCCGGGTCGCCTTCGTCGGCGTTGCAGATGACGTACATCTCATCGCACTTGTTCTTTGCGCAGAGACCCCATTTCACACCGGTGGGGAAGCCAGCGCCGCCACGGCCGCGAAGACCTGACTTGGTGACTTCGTCGATCACTTGTTGGGGAGTCATTTCGCTAAGGCACTTGCCCAAAGCCTCGTAACCGCCACGGGAAATGCATTCGTCGATGTTTTCGGGATTGATGAAACCGCAGTTACGCAAAGCGATACGCAGTTGCTTACGGTAGAAGCCCATGTGCTTCGAGTCAGAGACGTGTTCCTTGTTTTCAGGATCCAGATAGAGCAAATCAGTGACCTTACGGCCCTTGATGATGTGCTCGTTGATGATCTTTTCGACATCTTCAGGCTTCACCTGAGTGTAGAACGTGTTGTCAGGCATGATCTTCACGATGGGGCCCTTCTCGCAGAAGCCGAAGCAACCCGTTCTGACCACCTGAACTTCATTCTGCAAGCCCTTCTCAGCAAGGATGCGCTGGAAGTTCTCGATGATTTGAGCACTTGCCGAAGCTTGGCAGCCAGTACCACCGCACACCAGCACGTGCATCTTGATTTTTGTCATATAAATTCCTCCGAATTAAATTATTAGATAGTTTCGTAGTTCACGGGAATGACGCCTTCCACCATTTCGTTGTTCATCACATACTTGGTAAGGATTTCGTCAGCGCGGTTGTTGTCGACATGACCGAAGACAATCGGGTCCTTGCCAGGGCATTTCACCTCGATGGTCGGCTCAGCGTGGCAGTAGCCCATGCAGCCGGTCTGGGTGAAGACGATACTGAGCTTCAGCTCGTCGGCCTTCTCCATCATGTGTTCCATAACTTGTTTTGCACCAGCGGCGATACCGCAAGTGGCCATTGCGACCTTGATTTGCACCAAAGAGTCAGGGTCGTTGCTCTTTTCGCGAAGGTCAATGTTCGACTGAAGCTTTTCTCTCATAGCTTTCAGTTCTGCTAAAGACTTAACTTTTGCCATATTTTCCTTGTTTTTAAGGTTATTTATTGAGTTTCGTTGTCCTTTTCAGGGGTTTTTCAAAATTCGCTGCAAATTTAGGGAAAAAAATGCTTTCATTCCAAATAAAGAGGCAACTTTTTGATAGGTTTCAAAATGCAGTTAGTTTGTTGAAAAGCAAAATATTAGATATTGCTTTTTTGGATCAAATCATAAATTAGAACGATTCTAATTTAGAAAACCCCGATTTTTGCCAAAATCGGGGTTAAGGTTTTCGCGAAGCTCTACAGAATCAAAGCTCGTCGTTCATCAGCATTTCGAGGACTTTCATGTAGTTCTTCTCTTTCAGGGTGGTCTCGCCTTCGTCAGCCGAAATGATGTCGTTGATGTCGGCCATAAAGGCGGCCTTGTCTTCCTCGGTCTTGAGGAATTCGTCCTTGTGTTCCTTGAAGACGCTGAGCCAGTTGGGACTGGTCATCCCCTTCCAGGCCTCAAAAACCTCTTGGTAACTCTTTTCGTCGAACTGCATGCAGATGCGTTCAAGCTCGTTCATTGAGATGTTGCCGTCGATGCCCGAAGCGCAAAGCATCATGAAGATTTCGAATTTTTCTTTGGTCAAGTTTTCCATAGTGTACAGATTTATGCCATTTATGCGACAAAAGTAGAAAATAAAACATTACCTTTGCAGCAAATTTCATTTTTTATGAGAAAAAATTTCCTAATCGCCATTTTTTGCCTGCTAAGCGGCATGGCAATGGCCCAAGAAAAGTGTTTCTGGGTGTTCTTCACCGACAAAAACGACACCCAATTCGACCCTTACTCCTACTTCGACGCGAAAGCCATCGAACGTTACCGGCAATGCGGTGCCGACCTTTACGACATCAGCAACTTTCCGCTGAACGACTCGTATGTGAATGCGGTAAACGGCTATTCCACTGAGGTTTTCGGCGAGTCGCGCTGGCTCAATGCCGTGGGTGTCATGGCCACCGACGACAACGCCAACCGCATCGCCCAACTGCCCTTCGTGGAACGTGTGCAAGAGATTGTTTCCGATGCGACGCTTGCGTCATCCACGCTTGACGATTCTGAATTGCTTCGCTGTGCTCGCAATGACGACGACGCGACAAACAAAGACGTGTTGACCGACCAGCTGAAACGCTTCGGCGGACAATATTTCGTCGACAAGGGCATCAACGGCAAGGGGATGCGCATCTGCGTGATGGACGGCGGCTTCCCGAAAGTGGACACCCACCCCGCCTTCAAGCATTTGCGCGACAACCACCAGATTATCAAGACCTACAACTTCCCTAACCGCGAGGAAAACGTCTACGGCTGGAACACCCACGGCACCATGGTGCTGAGCTGCATCGCTGGCATCAACGAGGACGGACAGATGATGGGACTGGCCACAGGCGCCGAGTTCCTGCTGGCTCGCACGGAAATCGAGCCAGAGCCTTTTAAGGAAGAGGTGTGGTGGGCACAAGGCGCCGAATGGGCCGACAAAAACGGCGCCAATATCATCAACAGCTCGTTGGGCTACGGCAAGGACCGCCATTGGACCAAGGACATGGACGGCACTTCCTACGTCGCCAAAGCCGCCAACAAGGCTGTCGAAAAAGGCATCCTGATTTGCAATTCCGCCGGCAACGAAGGCGACGACAAACGATGGATGACCATCATCACGCCCGCCGATGCGGAGAACGTGCTCTGTGTGGGCGGCATCGAGGACGATTTGGAAAAATATCGCCACATCTCGTTCAGCTCCTATGGCCCGTCAGCCGACAAACGTCGCAAGCCCAATGTGGTGGCCTTCGGTCATGCAGCCGTGGCCAACCCAAGCGGAGGATTTACCGATGCTTACGGTACTTCGTTCTCCAGCCCGCTGACGGCTGGCTTCTGTGCCTGCGCCTGGCAGACCATGCGCGACAAGACCGCCCTTGAGATGAAGGCCGAAATCGAGAAATCCGCCGACCTCTACCCTTATTTTGACTATGCCTTTGGCTACGGTGTGCCGCAAGCCGCCTACTTCACTGGTGACCTGAAGCCTGCCGAGCGTTCTTTCAACCTCGTTCAGGAAAAGGACGGCGTGAAAATCATGTTTTCGACAATCGTCAAAAATCAAGACGTTTTCATCAACGTGGAAGGTGAAGATGGCGTGCTTTTGGGATATTATATGGCGCGACCCGACTCGACAGGTGTTAAGTTGCTCAACAAGGACTTTGGTCAAGGCAAGAAGCTCAATGTCAGCTACAACGGCTTCTACGACTCCTGCCCTATCTCTGGACATGGCGGCGACATCACCGTGTATGCCAACTCGCACCGCATTGGAGGACAAGACGGCACCTTCCCAAAAATCAAGGAAGAAGGTTGGCAAAAATCGACATTCTTCCAATACGACTACAACATTGGCAACACCACTTGGAACGGCTTCAATCGCCACTTTGCTTTCGGTCGCCGCTGGTTCTACGGCAAGACATATAAAATAGGTATGGGTCTCGGCTTGGATTGGAACCGTTACGTCCATCTTGACAAAGACAGCGACATCCATCCCTTCCACGACCAAACCATCATGCGCAACATGCAAATTCGCGGCGAATTGATGCAAAGAGTCGTTATTCGTTTATGGGGTATCAATTGGGATTTAGGAGTTTATGGTGGCATCAACGCTACGCGCCGCGTGAAAGTGGTGGACAAGACTTACGTCACCGACGATATGGGGGAACTGCTTCCACCAGAAACGTGCCGCACGAAATATACCATGTATAACGGCTTTAAGGCCATGAACCTCTTCGAATACGGTGCCACCACGCGCATCAGCTACAGCATCGCCAACTTGCTAAACATCGGAATTTACGGTAGCTACCGCCTCTCGCCCGTCATCACCAAGGACGATGTCTTAATCGGTACGAAGGCCAACAACCCATCGCCGTGGAACGTAGGCATTGAGTTTGAATTTGTGCCGTAATAGTTTCACGACACGGTTTTAAGAACAAATCGCACTTTTCGGAGTGCGATTTTTTTTATTTTGTTGAAAACCAATACAGTGTAACTTTTTTCAAAAATTATTCATTTTTTTTGCGCGACCTATGGAATAATGTTGTACTTTTGCAGCGTCAAATAATTGGATAAAATAGTATCGATATGGCGAAACACCACAACACATCCTTGGTAGTGACGAAATCGACCTTGAGCCGTTTGCCGCTCTACTACAGCCATATCCGAAAGCTGAAGCAAGAAGGGCAGGCTTTCGTTTCGGCGGCAGCCGTGGCGCAAAGCCTCAACTTCAACCCCGTCTTGGTGCGCAAGGACCTTGCCAGTGTTTGCTCCGTCACCGGCAAGCCGCGCACGGGCTTCGAGGTCGACACCTTGATCAACGACCTGAGCGAATACCTTGGCTACAACAAGGAAGACGAGGCCATCGTGGTCGGAGTGGGCAGCTTAGGCCGCCTCATCCTGACCAACAAGGAGTTTTCGAGCATGGGCCTGAACATCGTCGTCGGGTTCGACAAGGATCCCAACCTGAACGGGCTGCAAATCGGCGACAAATATGTGCTGCCCATGGAGAAAATGGCAAGTTTCGTCAGGCGCACAGGCGTTAAGATCGGCATCATCACCGTGCCCGCCGACCAAGCCCAGTCCGTTTGCGACCAAATGGTGAGCAGCGGTATCCAAGCCATCTGGAACTTCGCCTTCACCCTCCTCGACGTGCCCAAGGGCATCCTCGTCAAAAACGAGAACCTCCCCTCCTCCTTGGCCGTACTCTCGCACCAATTGGCGAAAAAACTGGAATCCGACAACAACAATCAATAAGTTTTCCTAAATCCTAACTAAAATGAAAGCACCAAAGGAAAAAGCAGAGACCAAAATCGATAAAAATGTATCGATTAAAGAAGAAATCGACCGCTTGGTCGACAACGCCGAGGAGGCCTTGAAGTCATTCGTGGACCTCGACCAAGAGCAAGTGGACAAAATCGTCTACGCAATGGCTTTGGCGGGTTTGGAACATCATCGCGAGTTGGCCAAACTTGCCCGCGAAGAAACCCAGCGCGGCGTTTATGAGGACAAGATCATCAAGAACATTTTCGCGACAGAATACATCTGGAACTCCATCAAGGACGAAAAGACCGTGGGCGTGGTGGAAGACAACGAAATGGAAGGCTATGTGGAAGTGGCCGAGCCAGTCGGCATCGTCGCTGGTGTTACGCCTGTGACCAACCCGACCTCTACCACAATGTTCAAGTCGCTGATTTGCACCAAGGCGCGCAACCCAATCATTTTCGGATTCCATCCCTCGGCACAACAATCGTCGGTGGCTGCTGCCAAGACCCTACGCGACGCTGCCATCGCCGCCGGTGCTCCCGAAAACTGCATCCAATGGATTGAGCATCCTTCTGTTGAAGCTACAATGGCTTTGATGAACCATCCGAAAGTGTCATTGATTTTGGCTACAGGCGGTTCGGGTATGGTGCGCTCGGCCTACAGTTGCGGCAAACCCGCCCTTGGCGTGGGTCCCGGCAACGCACCTTGTTATATAGAGACCTCGGCCAACGTGAAACGCGCCTGCACCGACCTGATGATGTCGAAGACCTTCGACAACGGTATGATTTGCGCCTCGGAGCAAGCCGTCATCGTCGACAAGGTGATTTCCAACCTGTTTGAGAGCTATATGAAAGAAAACGGCTGCTATTTCTTGAACGAAGACGAAATCAAGAAGGTGTCGGCCTTTGTCATCAATGCCGAAAAGGGTGCGGTCAATCCTGACGTGGTGGGCAAGTCGGCCCATTGGATTGCCGACAAGTCGGGCGTGAAAGTGCCTGAGAACACGAAGATCCTGATTGCCCGCCTGAAGGACGTCGGCCCCGACTATCCGCTTTCGCGCGAGAAACTTTCGCCCGTGTTGGCCTACTATGTCGTCAACAACCATGTGGAAGGCTTCGAGATGTGCCGCAAGATGCTCGACTTGGGCGGTTTGGGCCACACTGCCATCATCCACAGCACCAACGACGATCTCATCGAGAAGTTCGGCAAGGCAATGAAGGTGGGCCGTATCATCGTCAACTCGCCTTCGTCGCAAGGCGCCATCGGCGACATCTACAACACCAACACCCCGTCGCTGACCCTCGGCTGTGGCTCCTACGGCCACAACAGCACCACGGCCAACGTTTCGACCGTCAACCTTATCAACAAGAAGAAAATCGCCAAAAGAAGAGTGAATATGCAATGGTTCAAAATCCCGCCGAAAGTCTATTTCGAATACGGTTCGGTGCAATATCTCGAAAGTATGGAAGGCATCAGTAAGGCCTTCATCGTGAGCGACCCGATGATGGTGCAACTCGGCTATGTCGACAAAGTGACGTATTACCTCAACAAGCGCGAGGAGAGCTGCCACTACAAGATTTTCTCCGACGTGGAACCCGATCCGGATGTCGATACCGTGATGAGGGGCGTGGCCGAGATGCGCTCGTTCCAGCCTGACGTTATCATCGCCTTGGGCGGCGGTTCGGCCATGGACGCGGCCAAGTGTATGTGGCTGTTCTACGAGCATCCAGAAACCTCGTTTGACGGCCTGCGCCAAAAGTTTATGGACATTCGCAAGCGCGTGGTGAAGTTCCCGCACTTGGGCCAGCAATGCAAAATGGTGGCCATCCCGACCACTTCGGGCACGGGAAGCGAGGTGACCGCCTTCACCGTCATCACCGACAAGAAGAAAGGCATCAAGTATCCTTTGGCCGACTATGCCGTGACACCCAATGTGGCCATCATCGACCCGCAGTTTGTGGTTTCGCTGCCCAAACGCGCCACTGCCGACACGGGTATGGACGTTTTGACCCACGCCATTGAAGCCTACATCTCGAATATGGCCAACGACTACACCGACGGCCTCGCCCTGCAAGCAATGGACCTCGTGTTTGGCTACCTGAAACGCGCCTACGAGAACGGCCGGTTCGACCTGAAGGCTCGTGAGAAGATGCACAACGCCTCGTGCATTGCTGGCATGGCCTTCACCAACGCCTTCCTCGGCCTTAACCACAGCATGGCCCACAAGTTGGGCGGCGACTACCACATCCCTCATGGACGCGCCAACGCCATTCTGTTGCCTTACGTTGTGAAATACAATTCGCTGAAGCCCAACAAGTTCGTGCCGTTCCCGAAATATGAACGCTTTATGGCCGACGAGAAATTGGCCAAGGCAGCCCGATTCCTCGGCTTTGGTGGCAAGAGCGACGAAGAAAGCATCGACAACTTCATCGCCGCCATCCGCCAACTGATGAAAGATATGGATATGCCGCTCAGCATCAAGGAAGCCGGCATCGACGAGAAGGCTTTCATGGACAATGTGGAAGCCCTTGCCGAGAAAGCCCACGACGACCAATGCACCGGCGCCAACCCGAAATACCCGCTTGTGAAGGAAATCGTCGAGATCTACAAGCAGGCCTACTACGGGAAATGACGGGTTTTCAAGCACCAACAACCAAACCGAAACCAACCAACCTTATAACAACAACTCAAATTCAGACAAAGAAATGAACAGATTCACCTTACCGAGAGACCTTTATCATGGAGAGAACGCTCTCGAAGCATTGAAGACCTTTACAGGCAAACGTGCCGTCATTTGCGTTGGCGGAGGAAGCATGAAACGCTTCGGGTTTTTGGACAAGGCCATTGCCTACCTGCAAGAAGCCGGCATGGAAGTGAGAGTGATTGATGGCATCGAGCCCGACCCGTCGGTGGAAACCGTGATGAAAGGTGCAGCCGTGATGCAAGCGTTCCAACCCGACTGGATTGTGGCCATCGGAGGTGGTTCGCCCATCGACGCTGCCAAAGCCATGTGGATCAAGTACGAATACCCTGAGACCACTTTCGAGGACATGTGCAAGGTGTTCGGACTGCCCAAACTGCGGACCAAGGCCAAGTTCTGCGCCGTTTCGTCCACCTCGGGCACGGCCACCGAAGTGACCGCCTTCTCCATCATCACCGACTATGAAAAGGGCATCAAATACCCCATCGCCGACTTTGAAATCACGCCCGACGTGGCCATCGTCGACCCGGCCTTGGCCCAAACTATGCCCAAGAAATTGGTGGCCCATACGGGAATGGATGCAATGACACACGCCATTGAAGCCTACGTTTCGACCGCCCACTGCGACTACACCGACCCGTTGGCTATGCACGCCATCAAGATGATACAGAGGGACTTGGTGAACTCGTACAACGGCGACGTGAACGCCCGTAACGAGATGCACAACGCCCAATGCCTTGCCGGTATGGCCTTCTCCAACGCATTGTTGGGCATCGTCCACTCGATGGCCCACAAGACGGGAGCCGTGTTTGCCGACTTTGGCGCACACATCATCCACGGCGCAGCCAACGCAATGTATCTGCCCAAGGTGATTGCCTTCAACGCCAAGAACCCCGAGGCAAAACAACGCTATGGTGCCATTGCCGACGCAATGAACCTCGGCGGAAGCAATGACGACGAGAAAGTTGCCCTGCTCATCGCCGCACTGCGCAAGATGAACGACGACCTCAACATTCCGCACTGCATCAAGAACTACGGTGCCGACTCGTATCCTTGCGAACAAGGCTTTGTGCCTGAAAACGTGTTCCTTGAAAGACTGCCCGAAATCGCCAAGAACGCCATTGGCGACGCTTGCACAGGCTCCAACCCGCGCATCCCGACGCAAGAGGAAATGGAAAAACTGCTGAAATGCTGTTATTACGATACCGAAGTTAATTTTTGAGTTGATATAGCCATTGACAGGCGGGCGGCCACAAATAAACGGCTGCCCGCCAAAAATGGTAAGGCAACAATACAACAAAAAGAAGAAAATACCGTTCAAAACAAACAACCCCTTAAAACTAACCCAAAATGAATATTAAAGTATGTGTGGGCAGCTCTTGCCACCTGAAAGGTTCCTACGATGTGATCCAAGCCTTGAAAGACATCCTCAAGAAATATGACGTTGAAGACCTCGTCGAATTGCAGGCCAGCTTCTGCCTCGGCCATTGCGCCAAAGGCGTGAACGTGAAGACCGACGGCATTTCGGAAAATATGATGAAGAAAGCCAGCATCAGCACCGAAGATGGCTTCTTGCTTTTGCACAACGTCACCAAAGACAACGCCGAAGAACTTTTCGTGAAGGAAATCTATCCGTTGATTGAAATCTAAAATAGAACGACATGTCGAAATATTTAGAGTTTCGCAATGCGAGATGTAAGGATTGCTACAAATGCCTTCGCGAATGTCCGGTGAAAGCCATTGATTTCAAGGGCCATCAGGCCGAAATCATCGAAGACCGCTGCATCTTGTGCGGTCACTGCACGTTGGCTTGTCCGCAAAACGCGAAGGTTGTCCATAGCGAATTGGAAGAAGTGAAACAAATGCTGGCCGGTCCCGACAAGGTGATTGCCAGCGTTGCGCCGTCGTTCATTTCGAGCTTCGGCCTCACCGACTTTGGCGTGATGAAATTGGCCTTGGCCAAGTTAGGCTTTGCCGATGCGGAAGAGACCGCAGTCGGGGCGCAAGCCGTCACCAAGGAATATGCGCGCCTGCTCAAGACGGGCGAGTTCACCAACTTCATCACCTCGGCCTGCCCCGCTGCTTGCCGGATGATTCAGGAATACTATCCGAAAGCACTCAAATACCTTGCCCCCGTTGACTCGCCAATGGTGGCCCATGCCAAAATCATCAAGAAACAACACCCCGAGGCCCGAATCGTCTTCATCGGCCCTTGCATCGCCAAGAAGCGTGAAGCCGAAGAATGTCATCTGATTGACCACGTTTTGACCTTTGAGGATGTGGTGAAACTCTTCGACGAGAAGAACATCAAACTCGACGAAATCACCAACCTCTGCCTCAACAAGAAAAACGGCACGCCCAACCTCGCCAAGGAATATCCGATACCGCAAGGCATCATCAACTCCTTCCCCGTGCTGCCCGAGGGCTATGAATATATCGCCGTCGACGGCCCGAAGAAGTGCGTCGAGGCATTGGAGCACATCGAGTATCTCGACCATGTGGTGATGGAAATCAACCTGTGCGTGGACGCTTGCGTGAATGGACCTTGCTCGTTGGTCAAGGAAGGTGGATCCATCAAGGCCACTGCCGATGTGCGTAAGTATGTCAGCCGCGAGAAACAAGCCCTGACCGGACCGCAAGACGACAGCCCGCTCGACTTAAGTCTGGCTGCCGCTCATCCGCGCCTCCGCAGCCACAGCATGGCTGCACCGGAGCGTGAGATTGAGGCCATCCTGCACCAGACCGGTAAGATGAAACCCGAAGACGAACTGAATTGCGGCTCGTGTGGCTATGCCACCTGCCGCGAGAAGGCTTGGGCCGTTTACAACGGTTATGCTGACATCGAAATCTGCCTGCCATACATGCGCCAGCGTGCCGAGTCGCTCTCCTTCGAGGTCATCCAAAACAGCCCGGAGGGCATCATCGTCCTCGATGCCGACCTCAACATCCTAGAAATCAACAACAAAGGAAGGGAACTATTGGGCATCGACGACCCTCATGCCAAAGGGCGGCCCGCCACCGACTTCTTCAGTCCCATCGACTTCTACAACGCCTATACGCAAAAGAAGCACATCAGCTGCAAACAGACGCACATCCCCACCACTGGAAAATACGTCGACATATCCATCAACTACCTGGCTGGACAAAACGTCATCTTCGGCATCCTGAAAGACGTCACCGATTCAGTCGATTACGAAAACCGCATCATGAAGGTGAAGATGGAAACCTTGACCACGACTGATGAGGTTATCAAGAAGCAAATGCGTGTGGCTCAGGAGATTGCGTCGCTATTGGGCGAAACCACAGCCGAAACCAAGGTGGCCTTGCTGAAACTCAAGAAAACCCTAACCGAAGAAAACAAGAAGAACTGATGGAACTCTGCTTAGAAACGGGATGCACCTCGCTGAACCACGTCGGCGAGGAGTTGTGCGGCGACAATGTGGCCAGCACCGTTAAGGACAACTTCACCACCCTCGTCTTGGCTGACGGTTTGGGCAGCGGTGTGAAGGCCAACATCCTCTCTACGCTCACCTCGAAAATCCTTTGCACGATGGCTTCCAACGACATCGACATCTACGAGTGCGTTGAGACCATCATCCAAACGCTGCCCGTGTGTTCGGAGCGCGGCGTGGCCTACTCCACCTTCTCCATCATCCATGTGAACACCGAAGGCAAAGGCATCATGTTCGAGTTCGACAACCCCGAGGCTATCTATTACCATCGTGGCCAATGCCAGAACTTCGAGCGTACTGAGCTTGATGTGTGTGGCAAGAAGGTGTTTCGCACCGAACTAAACCTTGAGGAAGATGATATCATCATCGTCATGTCCGACGGCACCATTCATGCTGGTATCGGACAAATCCTCAACTTCGGCTGGGAGCGCGACCAAATCATGGAGCACCTCAACGCCAACATCACGCGCTCCATGTCGGCCCGAGCCGTGGCCTGCCTCTTGGCATCGGCTTGCAATGATCTCTACGCTGACAAACCTGGCGACGACACCACCGTGGCCGCTGTCAAGATTCGGAAGCGTTTGGATGTTAATATCATGGTCGGTCCGCCCGTCGACAAGGAAAAGGATGACTTCTACATCGACCAATTCTTGGCCGGTCCTTCAAAGAAAATCGTTTGCGGCGGCACCAGCTCTACCATCGTGGCACGCCACCTGAAAACCGAGTTGAAGACCAGCTTCGATTTCCCCGACAAGGAAGTTCCTCCCATTGGCTACATCAAAGGCATCGACTTGACCACCGAGGGTGTGCTCACATTGCGCCGACTGATGCAAATGTTGGAGAAATACATCTCCATCACCGACCTGACACCCAAGACCTTCAACAAGAAAGACGGGGCTTCGCTTCTTGCGGACTACCTCTTCGAGCGTGCCACCCACATCACCTTCTTCGTCGGGCAAAGCGTCAACGTAGCCCACCAAGGACTACCCATCGACACGACCATGAAGATGAAAATCGTGGAGAAAATTGCCAACGACCTACGCAAGATAGGCAAAGTCGTCGAACTGAATTATTATTGATCATCCCACAATACCCCAAACAAGATGAACTCACAAAGGATTTTTGACACCGACGTACAACTTGTCAAATACAAAGTGCTGAAAGAAATCATCCGACGCGCCTACGAAGGCGGATTGGAGGAAGCCTACATGGAAGTGCCCAAGCTGCTCAGTCCCGGCCCGAAAGCCGAAACGCGCTGCTGCATCTACAAGGAACGCGCCATTTTGCAAGACCGCATCCAGATGGCGATGGGCGGCGACAAGAGCAACCCCAACGTCATCGAGGTCATCGACAGCGCCTGCGACGAATGCCCCATCGATGGCATCTACGTCACCCCCGCCTGCCGTGGCTGCATGGTGCACAGCTGCAAGGAAGTGTGCCCAAAAGACGCCATCACAATCGTCAACCATCACGCCACCGTCGACAAGGACAAGTGCATCGAGTGCGGCAAGTGTACTCAAGCCTGCCCCTACTCCGCCATCATCCTGCAACACCGCCCCTGCATGGTGAGCTGCAAGGTGAAAGCCATCTCCATCGACGAGAACAAGAAAGCCAAAATCGACAACGAAAAGTGCATCAGCTGCGGTGCGTGCGTCTACAAATGCCCCTTTGGCGCTATCTCCGACAAGTCATTGGTGCTCGACATCATCGACATCCTGAAGAAGTCGGAGAACAACACGAAATATAAGGTGTATGCCGTCATTGCGCCCGCCATCGTCAGCCAATGCCGCTTCGGTCGCGTCACCCAAGTCGTTACAGCCATCAAGAAGTTGGGATTCCATCAAGTCGTTGAGGCTGCCCTTGGTGCCGACATCACGCTTTATCACGAAGCAAAAGAGTGGAACGAGAAAAAAATGCTCACCACCTCTTGCTGTCCCTCGTTCGTGTCGTTTGTCGAGAAGAACTTCCCCGAGTTGACCCAGTATGTGTCAAGTTCAGTGTCGCCGATGGTGGAAACCGCCCGCCTCATCAAGAGAGGTGACCCGACGGCAAAGGTTGTCTTCATTGGTCCCTGCACCTCGAAGAAGCTGGAATACAGGTTGGAGAAGACGGGTGGTGCCATCGACAGCGTCATGTCGTTCGAGGAGCTGCAAGCCTTCGTTGACGCGCGTGGCATCGACACCACCCAGATGGAAGACTCCGAGCTGAACAACGCCTCCTACTACGGTCGTATCTTCGCCAAGTCGGGCGGCATCGCCCATGGCATCGCCGACGTGGCCAAGGAAATGGGCGTGGAAGGCGTGAAGCCCCTCGCCATGAACGGCATCGCCGAGTGTAAGGCCGCCTTGACCAAGTTGAAATTCAACAAGGCCACCGAAAACTTCTTCGAAGGCATGGCTTGCGACGGCGGCTGCCTCAACGGTCCAGTGTGCATCACCCACAGCCCGCGCAACGTCGTCGACGTTGACAAATACGGCAACGAGGCACAGGAGAAGACTATCTTCAATTCGGTAAGACTTTACGAAATGCAGCATTGATTAAAACAATGATTGTCAGAGTGTTGTCCGTTAACGTTCTTGACAAACAAAACAAAAGATAATTTTTTATCGAAAAAGTTGGATAAATACTGAATAAATGCGTATTTTTGCAACCTCAATCGTTCTTTGAAATCTGCAACCACAGAGGTTCTCCTCCAAAGGAGATTAAAACGGGAATCGTGTGTAAATCACGAGCTGTCGCGCAACTGTAAGTCCAAGACGGATCATGCATATCAAAGCCACTGAAGCAATTTGGGAAGGCGTGCAGGATGGACAAGCCAGGAGACCTGCCTCTGATGGTTTGGCAATGCTTTCGCGTAAAAAGCAGCGTCAAGTAGCACATCTCATCGTCTTATGATTATTACATCAAGGATAATCTGAGTCTACTTTTGGACAATACGATTATTACATCTATTTTCCCCCTTTTTCCGACCTACCTATTTCAAGGGCCAAATAGCCTTTGGGAGTTCGTATTGGAGCGAAGGCATTTGTCATTTATGCCTTGGTCGATGTTTTGTTTATTTAAAACCATAATAATCAACTAATTTAATTAAAATCATAAGACATGATGACAAAAGACCAGTACATCGAAAGCCTACGCAAGATGAACCTCAAGGTTTATCTGATGGGCGAAAGAATTGAAAACCCCGTTGACCACCCGATGATTCGTCCCTCGATGAATTCGGTGGCCATGACCTACGAATTGGCTGAGAAAGAGGAATACAAAGACCTCATGACTGCCACTTCCAACCTGACCGGCAAGACCATCAACCGTTTCTGCCACCTGCACCAAAGCACAGACGATCTAATCAAGAAGGTGAAGATGCAACGCCTCTGTGGACAAAAGACGGCGGCTTGCTTCCAACGCTGTGTGGGTATGGATGCTTTCAACGCCATCTATTCCACGACTTTTGAAATCGACCAGAAATACGGTACCGAATACCACAAGCGCTTCAATGAATACCTGAAATGGGTGCAGGACAATGACTTGACTGTTGACGGTGCCATGACCGACCCCAAGGGCGACCGCTCGTTGGGTCCCTCGCAGCAACCCGACCCCGACCTCTATCTCCACATCGTGGAAGTGCGTCCCGATGGTATTGTGGTGCGCGGCGCCAAGGCCCACCAAACGGGAGCCGTCAACTCGCACGAGCACCTCATTATGCCTACCGTGGCCATGAAGGAAGCCGACAAGGACTATGCCGTCTCGTTTGCCGTCCCTTCCGATGCTGAAGGCGTGTTTATGATTTACGGTCGCCAGTCGTGCGACACCCGCAAATTAGAGAAAGATGCCGACATGGACTTAGGCAACTCGCAATTCGGTGGCCACGAGGCATTGGTCGTCTTCGACAACGTATTTGTTCCTAACGAGCGTGTGTTCATGTGCAAGGAATGGGACTTCGCTGGCATGATGGTGGAACGTTTTGCGGGCTACCATCGCCAATCCTACGGCGGCTGTAAGGTCGGTGTGGGCGACGTATTGATTGGTGCCGCTGCTCTCGCCGCCGACTACAATGGTGTGCCGAAAGCCAGCCACATCAAAGACAAACTCATCGAAATGATCCATCTTAACGAGACCTTGTATGCATGTGGCATCGCTTGCTCTGCCGAAGGCGTGAAAATGCCCGCCGGCAACTACCAAATCAATCTTTTGTTGGCCAATGTGTGCAAGCAAAATGTCACGAGAATGCCTTACGAGATTGCCCGTCTCGCCGAGGACATCGCTGGAGGCCTCATGGTCACCATGCCTTCGCAACAAGACCTCCGCAGCCCCGAAATCGGCAAGGTCGTGGAGAAATACTTCAAAGGTGCGCGCAACACCTCTACCGAAAACCGTATGCGTGTGCTTCGCCTGATCGAAAACCTCACTTTGGGCACCGCTGCCGTCGGTTACCGCACCGAGTCGATGCATGGGGCCGGATCGCCTCAAGCCCAGCGTATCATGATTTCGCGTCAGGGCGACCTTGAGAGCAAGAAAAACCTTGCCAGAGCCATTGCTAAAATCGATGTTTCGAAGGATATTTAAACAACATGATGGCAACTCTGAATGAAATCACGAGAGTTGTGGACGAGACCATCCGTCCAAGGCTGCAAGCACATGGCGGCGACCTCTCCATCATCAGCTTCGAAGAGGGCATTCTCCGAATTAAGTTGCACGGCGTGTGCAGCGGTTGTCCCTCCGCACAGTTGACGCTGGAAGAAACCGTCAAGGCAGCCTTGGACGGCCTCGTCAAAGACGTGTATGTCGTCACCACTATCGATGATGATTTGCTCCGTTATGCCAAAACCATTTTGAATACCCACAAGCCATGAGCTGGAAAGGAACATACAAAAGCCGCATCACCACTGCGGAAAAGGCCATCAAGGCCATCAAAGACAATGATTACGTGGTGTTTTCGGAGACAGCTGGCATCCCGCAACTGATTGCCAAGACCCTTGCCGACCACAAGGACGACTACCATAATGTCCACATCTACCACATGCTTACCCTTGGCGACGCGCCCTATCTGAAGCCGGAATGTTACGGACACTTCCACCACATCACCAACTTCGTGGGCGGCAACTCACGCCAGGCCCTCCTCGATCAGCAGGCCGACTTCATCCCATGCTATTTCAAGGATGTCCCCGCCATGCTTGGAGAAGCCTTCCCCGTTGACGTGGCCGTCGTTTCGGTGTCGAATCCCGACAATGAAGGCTATTGCAGCTTCGGTGTGTCGTGCGATTATGCAAAGGCAGCATGCAAAAAAGCCAAGACAGTCATCGCGGAAATCAACGAGATGACTCCCTATACTTTCGGTTCGCAGAACAAGATTCATGTGTCGGAAATCGACTACATCGTGCCTTGTGCCTACAACCTGCCTGAAATTCCCAACCCGACCATAGGTGAGGTGGAGAAGAATATCGGTAAGCATTGCGCATCACTCATCAAGGACGGTGCCACACTGCAATTGGGCATTGGCGCCATACCCGATGCCGTACTCATGTTCCTCGGCGACAAGCGCGACCTTGGCATCCATACCGAAATGTTCTCCGACGGGGTCGTCGACCTCGTCGAAGAAGGTGTCATCAACAATGCCAAGAAAACCTTGCACAGAGGGAAACTTGTCTCCACCTTCATCATGGGAACAAGGAAAGTGTACAATTTCGTCGACAACAACCCCAATGTCTGCCTGTATCCGGTGGATTACGTCAACGACCCGTGGGTCATCGGGCAAAATGACAATATGGTCTCCATTAACTCCTGCATCGAAGTGGATTTGATGGGCCAGGTGGCCTCCGAGACGTTAGGCTTGAAGCAGTTCAGCGGCACGGGTGGCCAAGTCGATTTCGTGCGTGGCGCAGCGTTGTCGAAAGGCGGCATCTCCATTATGGCCATGCCTTCAACGGCAGCAAAAGGCAAAGCCTCGCGCATTGTGCCCCTGCTCACCGAAGGCGCAGCCGTGACCACCCCGCGCAACGATGTGGACTACGTCGTGACCGAATACGGCATTGCCAAGATGAAAGGCAAGACCTTGCGCGAACGTGCGCAAAACCTCATCGCCATTGCCCACCCCGACTTCAGGGCGGGATTGGAAGAAGCATTTGAAAAGAGATTTGGAACAAAATAATACAAAGTCATGTTTACAGTCAAAACAAGCATTAGCACTTACAAGACATTCGCCGAGTTTGCCGAGGCGTTTGCCCTGACAAAAGACGACCTTGTTATCACACAGTCGTTTATCTACGAGCCATACATGAAAGCCCTCAATTTGCCTTGCACCTTCGTGATGCAAGACCAATACGGGATGGGCGAACCCTCCGACGAGATGATGAACCGCATCCTTGCCGATGTAAAGGGCACCACTTTCAAGCGTGTCGTCGGCATTGGCGGCGGAACCGTCATCGACATCTCCAAACTGTTTGTCCTCAAGGACTTGGATAACGCCACGGATGCCTTCGAGCGGAAAATTCCGATCGTGAAGGAAAAGGAACTCGTCATCGTGCCCACCACCTGCGGCACCGGTAGCGAGGTGACCAACATCTCCATTGCCGAAATCAAGAGCAAGCATACGAAGATGGGATTGGCTGACAACGCCATCCTTGCCGACCATGCTGTACTCATCCCAGAACTGCTGAAAGGCCTGCCCTTCAAGCCATACGCCTTCAGTGCCATCGATGCCTTGATTCACGCCATGGAATCCTATCTGTCGCCCAAGGCAAATGCTTATACCCGACTCTTCTCGGTAAAGGCTATCGAAATGATCCTAAAAGTGTTCAACGGCATCGCCGAACAAGGCGAAGACTACCGCTACGACCATTTTGAAGAGATGCTGACCGCCAGCAACTTTGCGGGCATTGCTTTCGGTAACGCTGGCGTTGGTGCCGTTCACGCCCTCTCTTACCCTTTGGGCGGAAACTACCATGTGCCTCATGGCGAGGCCAACTACCAATTCCTCACCGAGGTATTCAAGACCTATTTCAAAAAAGACCCCAACGGTAGCATCAAGGAACTGAATGAGATTTTGGTGCGCAACCTCCACATCGACAAGGCTTTGTCGGACACCAATCCGAGACTCATCTACCAAAAGTTGGATGAACTTTTGGGCAAACTCACCCCGAAAAACCATCTTCACCATTATGGTATGAAGCCCGAGGAAATTGACAGTTTCACGGAGAACGTATTGCAAACCCAGCAACGCCTTTTGGCCAACAACTATGTCCATTTGGACGCTTCGGAAATCAGAAACATCTATAAATCATTATATTAAAAAAGAATCATCATGACTGCAACAGAAGAAATAAAAGCAATGATTGATAAGGCTCGCAAAGCCCAAGCCTATTATGCGACTCACTTCGACCAAGACGACTGCGACAATACTGTGAAGCTCGTGACCCGTACCATCTTCGAACACGCCGAGGAATTGGCCAAGGCCGCTGTCGAGGAAACCAAGATGGGTGTCTATGAAGACAAGGTGTCGAAAAACCGCAACAAGTCGAAAGGAATCTGGTACGACCTGAAAGGCAAGAAATCAATGGGTATGATCAGCATTGATGAACGCACGGGACTGATTGAAATCGCCAAACCCATTGGCGTGGTGGCCGGTGTCGTCCCGATGACCAACCCCATCGTTACGCCCATGTCGAAGATTTCCTTCGCACTGAAAACCAAGAATGCCATCATCATCTCGCCCCATCCGAAGGCAAAGAAATGCTCCACCATGGCGGTGAAGCTCATCTTGAAGGCCATCGAGCAGATGGAAGTGCCGGACGGCATGGTTCAGGTGATTGAGGAACCCACCTTGGAAAAGACCCAGGCTTTGATGGCACTTTGCGACGTGACCGTGGCCACGGGTGGCATGGCAATGGTGAAGTCGGCCTATTCATCGGGCAAGCCTTCATTCGGTGTGGGCGCCGGCAACGTGCAGGTCATCCTCGACCGTAACATTGAATATCCTTTGGCCATCAGCAAGGTCATCACCGGACGTTCATTCGATAACGGCATCATCTGTTCGGGCGAGCAGAGTTTCATCTATCCGCAGGAAGCCCACGACGAAATCATGCAGGCCTGCCGCGACAACCGTGGCTACGTCTGCAATGCCGAAGAGCGCGAGAAGGTCATCAACGCCATTTTCGAGGACGGTCATACTGCAAGGGATGTGGTTGGCCAGTCAGCGCAATACATTGCCATGAAAGCCGGTATCCAAATTCCTGGCGATGTAAAAGCCATCATCGTTGAGTCGAATGGCAAGTTCGGCGACGACGATCCCATCAGCAAAGAAAAGATGTGCCCTGTATTGGGCGCGTTCCCCTATCAGTATTTCGACCAAGCCATTGAAATTGCTGGAACCAACCTTGCGTACGAGGGCAATGGTCACACGGCGGGCTTGCACTCCAACAACCAAGCCAATATCATCAAGGTGGGTACCGAACTATCCGTGTCGCGCCTGATTGTGAATGCCATTTGTGCCACCACAGCAGGCGGTTCCATCCAAAACGGGCTACCCGTCACCAACACCCTCGGATGTGGCAGTTGGGGCAACAACTCCATCTCGGAGAACTTCACTTACAAGCACTTGCTGAACATCACTCGAATCGCGCCCATCTCATCGCGTATTCAAGTTCCCTCTGACGAAGAGATTTGGCGTTAAGTCAGAGCTTTGTCATATTTTTTGAGTCGTTGTCCGAAAGCACGCCGTCATGGTGTGCTTTCGGCGTTTTTGCAAAAAAAAATCGCGCCCGAAAGCGCGATTTCAATTTCATTTCTTGTCCCTTCCCAACAACGCCCCAATCCAATGCCTATTGAGCCTTGAGATGTTCTGCCGTTTGATGAGTTTGGGACACTCGGCCTCGCAGGCGTAGGTGTTGGTGCAGCTGCCAAAGCCCAATTCGTCCATTTTGCAAACCATTTTGTGTACGCGGTCGGCAGCCTCAATTTGCCCTTGCGGCAACAAAGCCAAATGGCTGACCTTGGCACCTACGAACAGCATCGCACTGGCATTTTTGCAAGCCGCTACACAGGCACCGCAACCGATGCAGGATGCTGCATCCATGGCCATGTCGGCTTTGTGTTTCGGAATAGCGATAGTGTTGGCATCAGGCACACCGCCCGTGGTGGTGCTTATGTAGCCTCCCGCCTGTATGATCTTGTCGAAGGCAGAACGGTCCACCACGAGGTCACGGATGACAGGGAACGGTTTGGCGCGCCAGGGTTCAATCCAGATATCGTCTCCATCATGGAACTTGCGCATGTGGAGCTGACAGGTGGTGATGCCATCGTCGTTGCCATGCGGGCGACCGTTGATATAGAGTCCGCACATGCCGCAGATGCCCTCGCGACAGTCGTTGTCGAAGCACACGGGATGGGCGATGTGGTCACTGATAAGCTGCTCGTTCAGGATGTCAAGCATCTCAAGGAAAGAGCAGTCGGGCGATATGCCTTCCAAAGGATAGGTCTCGAAATGGCCCTTGGCGCGGGCGTTCTCCTGTCTCCAAATATGTAATGTGAACTTCATGGCTTACTTGTAATTACGGTTTGCGATTTGGATGTGTTCATAGACCAACGGCTCTTTCTCCATGGTCTCGGGTTGCCCGTGACCCTGGTATTCCCATGCAGCGACATACATAAAGTGTTCGTCGTCGCGTAGGGTCTCGCCATCTTCGGTCTGATGCTCGGTGCGGAAGTGTCCGCCGCACGATTCCTCGCGATGCAAGGCATCGTCGATGACAAGCTGTGCCAGCTCGAAATAGTCCTCCAAACGGTAGGCTTTCTCCAACTCGGGATTCATCTCATTGGCGTTGCCCGGGATGAAGACAGATTTCCAGAAATCTTCTTCCAATTGTGAGACTAGTTTCTTCGCTTTAGTGAGGCTCTCGGTGTTGCGCGCCATGCCGCAGTATTCCCACATAATCTTGCCTAAAGCCTTGTGGAAATGATCCACGGTCTTGTCGCCTCCAATGGTTGTCAATTTATTGAGACGTTCGCGCACAGCCACTTCTGCTTTGTCAAATTCTGGCGTTGTGGCTGAAATCTTCCCCACATAGATCTGGTCGGCAAGATAGTTCTGCATGGTGTAGGGCAAGACGAAATAGCCATCGGCCAGTCCCTGCATCAGGGCGGAGGCACCGAGGCGGTTGGCACCGTGGTCGCTGAAGTTGGCTTCGCCAGCGGCAAACAAGCCCGGGATGGTGGTTTGCAATTCGTAATCCACCCATAGTCCGCCCATCGTGTAGTGGATGGCGGGATAGATCATCAT
>DGXB01000035.1 GCA_002396205.1 Bacteroidales bacterium UBA4243 | reverse complement strand
CAAGGTGTTCCCGCTGAGCGACAAAGTGAGCCACCGCAAGGTGACGTTTGAAACACAATACGGCCTGACGTTGGCCGCAGACCTTTATACGCCCAAGGATGCCGAAGGCAAATTGGCGGCCATCGCCGTGAGCGGACCTTTCGGTGCCGTGAAAGAGCAAAGCAGCGGCCTCTATGCCATGCGGATGGCGGAACGCGGCTTCGTGGCTTTGGCCTTCGACCCGTCTTTTACCGGTGAGAGTAGCGGTGAACCCCGCCGCACGGCCTCGCCCGACATCAACACGGAAGACTTCATGGCTGCCGTCGATTTCCTCTCAAAGCAAGACAATGTGGATGCCGAGCGCATTGGCATTATCGGTATTTGTGGTTGGGGTGGCATTGCCCTCAACGCTGCTGCCACAGACACGCGCATCAAGGCCACCGTGGTCAGCACGATGTATGATATGACCCGCATCAGCGGCAACGGTTATTATGAGTCCAATGACAACGAGGCCGACCGCCATGCCGCCCGTGAAACCCTCGCCAAACAGCGTCTTGCCGACCCGATGGCAATGGCAGGCGGTGTCGTCGATCCACTTCCTGAGGATGCCCCTCAATTTGTGAAAGATTACCATGCTTATTACAAGACCCCGCGCGGCTATCACAAGCGCAGCGGCAACAGCAACGACGGCTGGCGCGTCATCGGCACGCAGGCTTACGCCAATGCTCGTTTCCTCTATTACATCAACGAAATCCGTTCCGCCGTCCTCGTGATGCACGGTGAGAAGGCCCACAGCCGCTACTTCGGTGAGGCTGCCTACAAATACATGGTGGAAGGCCAGGCAGAAGGCTATCACTTCATCGGCACGCCTAATCCCAACCCCGAAAACAAAGAGTTGCTCATCATCCCCGGTGCCACCCACTGCGACCTTTACGATGGTGGCGAGGGCAATTACATTCCGTGGGACACGTTGGCGGAGTTTTTCACTGAAAACCTGAAATAACGCAAGATGGACGAACGACCCACAGGAAAGACCTACGTCGGCAGCGATGAACTCTATGCCGACGTGCATCGATGCATGAAATTGGTAGCCGAGATGAACACCGGCTACCACACCGAGGCCGAGGTGCGCGAATACTAGAACGGCTTTTCGATAGGAAGTGAGACGAGTGCAATTGTAGAGTTTACTACATAAGCTAGTCCGTTCACATCATAGGTCGATGCGATTATTATTGCATCAATTGCTTGTAAATCAGCAGATCTTTGTCCTTAAACACATTGAAAAAAATGTGTTTCACGCTACAGTTCGGATTGCCTTTAAGGTAATCCGAAACTGTTTTTAGGGCAATCTCGGCGGCCAGTTGGTTCGGGAAACGGAACTCGCCCGTCGAGATGCAGCAGAAAGCCACGCTTTCCAAACCGTTTTCGTTGGCACAAGCCATGATGGAACGGTAGCACGAGGCCAAATGTTCCTTTTGCGCTTCGGTGGGTATGCCATTCGGAATGATGGGACCGACGGTATGGATGACATGCTTGCAGGGCAGGTTGTAAGCCTTCGTGATTTTGGCTTGGCCTGTAGGTTCTTCATGGCCTTGCTGCAGCATCAGTTGATGGCATTCCTCGCGCAACTGCACGCCCGCTGCGGAATGGATGGCGTTGTCGATGCAACGGTGCAGAGGATAGAAACAGCCTAACATCTGGCTGTTGGCCGCGTTAACGATGGCATCCACGCGGAGGCGCGTGATGTCGCCTTGCCATACCAATAATTTTGTTTCTGTAGAGACGCAAAATTTTGCGTCTCTACATGCCGACAATTCCACGATGCCTTTTTCCAGCAATTGCGCTTGCAATTCCTCGTCTTGTAGCCGCAAAAATTCCTCGCTGACGGGTTTCGGCATCCGCACATTGCGCAAGGCGCGGAACAGGTCGCGCTTGCCTTGCAAATCCGACGGGATTTCCATTTCGGAATACTGCGGGTCTTCCTTGAGAAGATAATCAATCAAATAATCCAATCGAGTCATTTTTTTCTGATGTTTTTAACACGAATTTCCATGAATAGGCCATAAATTGTCATCAATCATATTCCTGATAATTCGTGAGAGATTCATGACCATTCGTGTTTGACCAAAACCTTCAACACCTCACCAATATCGCCATCAATGACAATCGACCTGTCCTTGATCTGTTCCACAGTGAACGCCTCGCCGAGGTTGATGGTCGCATAAACCGCATCGGGATTGCGGTAGGTTTGCTGCATGAAGGGCAATTTGATGATGGTCGGGGTGTTGCCGCCAATGCCCAAGTCCCAATAGAGCACCCTGCCGTGTTGGTGGCGATTGATGAAATCGACATAACGCTGTGCCGCAGCATGCCAGCCTTCATCTTCAACAAAGGTATCGTCGGCCCGCAGGTTGACCTTCATCTTGCCTCCGCAAACAGGACATTTGGGAACCAATTCCGACGGAATCCGTAGAGACGAGCCATGGCGCGTCTCTACATTCTGCGCCGCAATCATTTTCATCACCGCCTCCTCGTTATCGTATGTCTTTTGGTGGCATGGCGTTGCACATTGGAACAGGCCGTAATCGCCTTGGGTGTAGAACAACCGTTGCTTGTCGAAGCCTGCCTTCTGGAACTGGTGGTCGACATTGGTGGTGATGACGAAATAATCCTTGTCTTTCACGATTTCAAGCAGTCGGTTATAAACGGGTTTTGGAGCAGGCAGGTATCGGTTGCAATAGATATGGCGGCTCCAGTAGGCCCAATGTTCCTCTTCGCTCGGGAACTGGTGGAAGCCTGCCGTGTACATATCCGTAAAACCATATTTATCAATGAAATCGGCAAAGTATTTCTTGAACCTTTCGCCCGAATAGGTGAAACCCGCCGAAGTGGAGAGTCCCGCCCCTGCACCGACCACGATGGCATCGGCGGACTGTATTGCCTGATAAAGTTTTTGTGTTTCCATAAAACCAAAACAAGTCGCATTGAGCTTGCAAAATAATGGAATTTTTTCGTTTTCTCCAAAATTTGAAACTCATCCTTGAACCAAGAGAAGCGTTACTTCAACATGACCTACGATCAAATCAAGGCTTGGATGGGCGAATACGAGATTTGGGACTGAAATTAGAAACCTTTTTGAAAAGACTCCGCGAAATGTAAATCCTGCATTTCGCGGATTTTTCATACTTTTGCACGATGAAAAGACATCAACCCGAAAAAAAGACAACCAATGAAATCACCCGTCAAGAAAGAACTGTTTCGCACCTCGCAGAGTTGGGATGGCGCCGAATTGCCCGACTATCCCGTTGGGAAGCCCGAGTTAGTGGCCATGCGTTATGTGTTCGAGCCTGGCTCGTCGCTCCATTTGCATCATCACGACGTGATGAATTTCGGCATCGTGGAGCAAGGTGAGCTGACCATCGTCAGTGCCGATGGCAAGGAAAAAGTCATCCACCAAGGCGAGGCGGTGGTGGAGATGGTCGGCACGGTGCATCACGGCGAAAACCGTGGCCAAGTGCCCGTCGTCCTCAACATGTTCTATCTCTCGCAAGAAGGCCTACCGCTGTCGGTCAGCGATGAGTGAACTTTCTGCAAAAACTTGAAATCGTTCAAGTAATTTGTGCAAAACAATCCGCAAAATGTGCAACTCGCGTTTTGTGGATTTTTCGTTTCTTTGCAGCAAAATACTACATCAAAATGAAATCACACACCATCATCATCGCAGCCTTGGCGACATCGCTCGCAGCCTGCACGCCGAAGACCGAAACGAAACAAGACAAAGACATGAACGCACTGACATTCAACAAGGAACAAGCCGCTGCCATGGCTGCTATCGCCTGCAACGAGGCCAAAGCCGACTACACCGCCTTGGCCAAAGCCATCAACGAAGGCATGGACGCCGGCCTCACCGTCAGCCAGACCAAGGAAGCCCTTTCGCAACTTTATGCCTACACGGGATTCCCTCGTTCACTCAACGCCTTGGGCACTTTGCAGAAAGTGATTGCAGACCGCGAAGCCAAAGGCTTGAAAACCGAAATAGGGGAGGATGCCTCGCCGTTGCCGGGCAACTATGACGCTTTGGCACAAGGCACCGAGGTGCAGACCAAACTCTCTGGTCAGCCTTTCGACTATGCCTTCTGTCCCGCCGAGGACTATTACCTGAAGGCCCACCTCTTTGGCGACATCTTCGCCCGCGACAACCTCACCTTTGCCGACCGCGAGCTTATCACCGTGAGTGCCCTCAGCGGCCTCGAAAACGTGATGCCGCAACTCATCGCCCATGTGCGCGGTGCCTTGAACATGGGCTTGACCGAAGCCCAGCTTCGCGACATCGCCGAAGCCTTGAAAGCCAATGGCTTGCAATCGGAAGCCTCGCGCACCGAATCCGCCATCGCCACGGTGGTCGACGGACAGGACAAGCCTTATTCGACCTCGGCATGGCCTCTCGGCGAACCTAATACGGCTTACGCGCAGTATTTCATTGGGAACAGCTACCTCGCCCTCCTCGACCCTGCGAGCGGTCTCTGCAACGTCAGCTTTGAGCCTGGCTGCCGCAACAACTGGCACGTCCACCACGGCGCGGTGCAGATGCTCATCTGCGTGAGCGGTCGCGGCTGGTATCAGGAATGGGGCAAGGATCCCGTCGAGCTGAAGCCAGGCGTGGTTGTCGCCGTCCCCGAAGGCGTGAAGCACTGGCACGGCGCCGCCGCCGACTCGTGGATGCAACACCTCACTTACCACGCCAATGTCCAACCTGGCAACAGCAACGAATGGCTTGAGCCTGTGGATGACGAGTGGTATGGGAAGCTGAAATGATTCAATATAAACCACTAGGACAATCCGCGAAACACCCACCTCATTTCGCGGATTTTTCATACCTTTGCGCCATGAGAAAACTACTGATTGTATTGACACTGTTCTGCTCGCTCAGCCTCTGTGGGCAAAGCCTCGACACGGTTTCCATCCGAGCCGCCGTCGAGAGACAAATGACGGATTATCCCTTGTCGACCTTGCAGGACGTTTACAAGAGTTTCTACCAAGAGCATTTCGGCCCAGGCCACATGATCAGCGACACGACTTCGGTACGCCGCTATCTGCTCCACGAACTCTCAGAAATGGAAGAAACCGCCACACCTTATTATTATGAGCCGACAGGCAGCCAAGGCGCCTACGTCCGCGTGTATCTCTCCGCCGTTGCCGACAGCCTGATAACCAGCGAGCAACTCTTGGAGGCCTTCGTCGAAAGTGCCAATTCGTGGCAGAAGCCCGATGCCGAATGGAGCGACAAATGGAAGGCCATCGTCAAGGTCATCGAGGAAAACGGAATGGAAATGGATGGTTTTAGCACCGACCTCCCCCTGCTGAACGAAGCCGCCCGAAACAGCCAAGCCGTGCATCACAGTCGCCGCTACAACGAGGCCTATCACCCGCATTATCGCATCGTGGAGCGCAGGATTTTCGAGGAAAGGCTGCTACCGCTGATTTCAAAATGACACTGCCATGGCAGGAATTCTTCCTCTTTGGCAACAGCCATTTCATGTTCCAGGAGATGAACAACGCTAAGATTGCCAACTTGGTTTTCAATTGGTTGAAGAATAAAGGGCGAGTCAAATAGCCAAACCAGGCTATTGTCTCGCCTTTTTTTGTACTTTTGCAAAATCTAACCAGCCTGTCTTACAGTTATGAAAATCCTTTTTGTCATCGACACATACGACACCAACAACAACGGCACCAGCATCTCGGCGCAGCGTTTTGCGGCTGAGTTGCGCAATCGCGGCCACGAGGTGAAAATCCTTACGTCAGGCGAACCTGGCGACGACCGTTTCGCCTTGCCTACTTACAGGATGCCCATCTTCCAGCCGCTGATGGACAAGCACAACTTCAACTTCGCCTACAACGAGAAAAAGACCATCCATGAGGCGGTTGAATGGGCCGACATTGTCCATTGTTTCCTTCCCTTTGCCATCGAAATTGAGGCCAAGCGCCATGCCGACAAGATTGGAAAGCCTTCGACCGCTGCCTTCCATATCCAGCCACAAAACATATGGTCGTCGGTGGGCTTGGGCAAGGTGGATTGGATCCAGAACGGCACTTACTTGAGCTTCAGGGACTTCCTTTACAACAAGTTCCGTCATATCCATGCGCCTTCGCAATTTATGGCCGACGAAATCAAGCAACGCGGCTACACCGCCAAGATCCATGTCATTTCCAACGGCATACAGGATGCTTTCCTTGAAGCCGGCCGCCGCAACCTCGACCAAGGTCGTCCCGCCAAGTTGCCCGAGTTTGAAGGGAAAATAATCATCATGATGGTCGGTCGGCTATCGGCTGAAAAGCGTCAGGACGTGCTTATCAACGCCGTTCCTTTCTCAAAATATGCCGATAAGATCCAGCTGGTTTTTGCTGGTCAGGGGCCAAAGTATGACGAATATGTGGCCTTGGGAAAGGCGCTGCCCAATCCGCCACAGTTTGTTTACAAAAAGCAAAACGAGCTGATCGACTTGCTGTCGCAAGCCGACCTTTATGTACATGCCAGCGACATGGAAAGCGAGGCCATCTCGTGCATCGAAGCCTTTGCCACGGGCTTGGTGCCGGTTATCGCCAATTCCGAGGTCAGTGCCACGCCTCAGTTTGCCCTCGACGGTCGCAGCCTATTCAGGGCCGGCAGTCCCAAGGACCTTGCCCGTGCCATCGACTATTGGCTCGACAACCCGAAGGAACGCGAGTATATGGAAAAAATTTATGCCAAAGCCGCCAAGAAATACAGCCTTTCCAACTCGGTTCGCATGTTTGAGGACATGCTGAACGAGGAGATGGAGGACAATGCGAAACAGGTTGCCAACACATGATTACGAAGCAATGAAAATGAAAACCAACATACATAAATGGTTGTCGCTCATCGTGTTGCTGGCAATTTCATCCGCAATCTACCCGCAGGAACGGATAGAATACCTTCCCTACGGCAACATGGATTCGTGGATCGTACGCTACATCAAGGAATCGTTTCTTTTGGGAGGCAAGACCCGCACATTGTATGTCGTTGCCAAGACCGACACCATCCGCAAAAACAAGCCTTACCCGTATGATTCCGACGATTCGCCATGGGGAACGAGCAATGCCTATGCCAGGGTGTGCGGAGTGGAAAAAGCTGCTGTTTCGGTCACCCCTGAGCCACGGGGCGACGGCTACTGTTGCCGTTTGGAGACCTCGCTTCAGACCGTGACCGCCGTTGGCATCGACATCAAGGCCCTTGCAACAGGCAGCTTGTTTACTGGCAACCTCCTCGACCCGATGACGATGGAAGGAACCAAAGAACCGATGAAGACCATGGACATCGGCATTCCATTTACGAAACGCCCTAAAGCGCTGATGCTTGATTATAAGGCATTTATACAACAAAACAAGGCTTTGGTTAGAGCTACAGGATCCGTAAAAGTGACGACGATAGAAGGACATGATGAAGGCGAAATCATCCTGTTTCTGCAACATCGTTGGGAAGATGCCGACGGCAACATCTTCGCCTACCGGGTGGGCACGGCTTCTGAACATATCGCAAAAAGCATTCCCGATTGGCACAACGACCATCGCCTGCCCATACGCTACGGCGACATCTCACAATCTCCCGGCTACAAACCATGGGAGAAACTGTCAAAAAACCGCTTCATGGCCCGCAATTCAAAAGGGAAGATGGTGCCAATACAAGAAGTTGGATATAAAGCAGATGCAACGCCTACCCATCTCATTTTGCAGATTTCCGCAGGCTGTCAGGAAGCGTTCACCGGATGCCCTGGCAATGTGCTCTGGTGCGACAACATCAGGCTGGTGTATTGATTGGCCAACAACGGCTCCTACAGGCGAGCAGCGAAGTTGAGCCATCATCCAGCAAAACGAGGATATGGAATCTGCATACGTTGCGCTGTTCTAACATATTGAGACAATGAAGAAATAAGTGAAAAACAATCCGCAAAATGTGAAACCTACAATTTGCGGTTTTTCGTTTCTTTGCATCAACATTTCTAAAACGAATACCTATGGAATACATCAAACTGTCAAACGGAGTGGAAATGCCGCTCCTCGGCTACGGGGTGTTTCTCGTCAGCCCTCAAGAATGTGAACGCTGCGTCAGCGATGCGCTGAGCGTCGGCTACCGCCTCATCGACACGGCTCAGGCCTACTTCAACGAAGAAGGCGTGGGCAACGCCTGGCGCAAGAGCGGACTGAAACGCGAAGACCTCTTCCTCGTCACCAAGGTGTGGATCTCGAACGCCGGCGAAGAGAAAGCCGCCAAGAGCATTGACGAGAGCCTCCGCAAGCTGCAAACCGACTATATCGACCTGCTGCTCATCCACCAGGCCTACGGCGACGTGTTCGGCTCGTGGCGGGCGATGGAGAAAGCCTACAAAGACGGCAAGGTCCGCGCCATCGGCGTGAGCAACTTCCAGGAAGCCCGTTTCTTCGACTTCGCACATTATGTCGACACCAAGCCGATGGTCAACCAGCTACAATGCAACGCAATGATACAGCAGCGTGCCATTGAGCCTACGCTCAACGAGTACGGCACCAAGATGATGGCTTGGGGGCCCTTGGGAGGTCAGGGCGTCGACGGCATCATCAAGAGCGAGCTGTTGGGCGGCATCGGGGCCAAATATGGCAAGACCGCCTCGCAAGTGGCCTTGCGTTGGCTCACGCAACGCGGCATCGTGGCCATCCCGAAAAGCGCCCACAAGGAACGTATGACGCAAAACTTGGACATCTTCGACTTCAGCCTCACCGACGACGAAATGGCCCAAATCGCCACGATGAACCAACACGACACGGGCGTCATCAACTTCAATGACATGCAGTTCGTGAAACACTTGATCGAGACTTACGGATAACGTTACACGCTTCCCTCAGTCACTTGCATCCTTCATCCCTCAATATCTCCATCATCCTCGGGCGGAAGCCGTCGCCCCAGTCGCGCAACTGCTCGATGATGGGGATATAATTGGAATTTTCCACTACCCGCGCTTGTTTTTGGAATTTTTGTTGTTTTGCTGACCATTGCTCTGTTTCGCCTGAAAAAATCGTATCTTTGCGCCCTAAATTTGCATACTATGCCCAATCCAACCAACAAACAAGAGCTGCTCTCCGCCATGGCCGACGGCTATGCCAAACTGAATGAACAAATAGCTAAGATGAGCGAAGAGGCAATTTCGTCCCCCTTCGACTTTGCCGCCGACCCGAAGAAATGCGGTGTGCGCTGGCAATACGACCGCTGCCTCCGCGACCTTCTGATCCACCTGTACGAATGGCAGGTGCTGATGCGCGAATTTGTAAACAACATCCGTGAAGGTCACCCGCACGACTACCTGCCCGACGAATACCGCAAGAACTACCACGAGATGGACAAGATGCTGGTGGAGAAACACCAAAGCACGCCTTTGGAGGAAGCCAAACGTCTGCTGCATGAGACCCATGAGGAGATGCTCCGCCTCGCCGAGAGCTTCACCGAAGAGGAACTCTTCACCAAAGGCTATTTCAAAAACACCTACACCACCGACATGGCGGCCTACTTCGTGAGCGTCACCTCAAGTCCGTACGGGCAGGCGGTGAAACTGCTGAAGACGCATCAGAAAAACCACAAATGACATGGCTGCTACTACTAACACCCCAAAAATATGACAATAAAACCATGCATCATTGAACACTTGAACCAATATGCAACCATATATGCAGCGGCTTTCTCAGGCGAGCCTTGGAACGACGACTGGACGGTGGAGGATGCCACCATCCACGTTGGCGAACTACTGGAAAGCAAACAGCATTACGGCTTGGAGTGTGTCGTGGACGGAGAAGTTGCAGGTTTCATTTTGGGCACATCCATGCTATTCCATTATGGCCGTGTTTTCGAGATCAACGACCTCGCTGTTGCCCCTCGATACCAAAGGCAAGGCATTGCCAGCCAGTTGCTTCGGCAATGCTTGGACGACATGAAAGCACGAGGCATGGTGGGCTTTCATCTGATTACCGCCTGCGACGGGGTTTTACCCTCGTTCTATGAAAGTTTCGGCTTCAAGAAAGAGGAACGGGTCATGCTGATGGGGCTTTAGGCTTCATTTCTATATTTATTGGTCTGGAACCTCGGGAAGAAGCCCGGCTATCCGCTCACGGAGCAATCCACTTTCAGGCCTTTCAAGAAATGACTTTTGCCAGGCTTTTGATGTCAGTTTTCAGGAATATATCTATCTTTGCACCTTGAAATCACTTTCCGCGTGAAGAGAACGCTTTCCATATTGATGCTGCTGATGGCCAATGTGTTGATATTGGCACACGCCGTCATTCTCCACCACGCCTTCAGCACCGGTGGTCTGGGCAGATAAGGGACACAATAAAAATGACGTAAGAATGAACATCACTCCTACGACGATTGATCTCAACAAACGCATATCGAATATGCTTTATTGATTCCCTTGTTTTTCACGATTCAACGCCTCTTCCTCGCGGGCAATGCGAGCCTTGGCTTCTTCTAATGTTTCACCTTCGTGCATGAGGAATTTCTTCACGAATGCATCGCTGATGCGGGTGAAACCGCCCACCACACCGTTCTCGATGGCCTTGTATCCACTTACCACGCCGTCTTCAATCTTCTGGTAGCCGCTCTTTACTGTGTCGGCCATTTTTTGCATGTTGTTACTCATAATTCTAAAGTTTAGCTTGTTTAGACGCTGCAAAAGTACAGCAGTTGATTGAGGTGAAATAGGGCTATTTTCCCTGAATTATAGTCAAAAACACATGAATTTTGATAATAACAATCTTTTTTGACTATTTTTGCATCAATAATTGGAAAAGATGGCCAAAAAGAATTCCATAAATAAAACCACGATGTTAGGGTTGGGTGACATGAACCTTGAACATGTGTATCGTCTTGGCAATGAACTCCTTATCGCCGACCATTTTGATGTGAAGCGCGCCTTTCCGCCTTATTTCCGTACGGCTATGCCTGTGTGCATCATCCTGAAAAAAGGCTATTTGCGTGGGCGGTGCAACCTTATGGACATCGATGCCGTAGCTCCCTGCATGAGCATCCTTCTGCCCAACCAAATCCTTGAGTTCACCGAGTCGAGCGACGACCTTGAGGGCATGGTCGTGATGATGTCGGCTCGTTTCACCGAACGGCTCAACATCAAAGTGGACTTCGACCTGATGCAGGCCTTCCAGTCGCAGCGCGTCATCCCGCTCAACGAGGAAGCACTTGCCACGATGTTGCAGTTTTGTGAAATGGTGAAACGCCTCTCGCAATTCCCCGACCATCCCTTTCTAATGGAAACGGCGGTCAACCTGACCCGTGCCTTCTTTTTTGGAGCGGGCTACTTCTTTCACCAGCGACCCGAAGCCGTTGCGCACAGCCGAGGCGAACAACTGGTTGACCGTTTCCTGAAGCTGGTGCAGATGCATTGCAGGCAAGAGCGGCAACTCGACTTCTATGCCCAAGAGTTGTGCATCTCATCGAAATATCTTGCTGCCACCGTGAAGACTGTGACAAGCAAGACCGCCGGCGACTGGATCGAAGACTATGTGATGCTCGAAGCCAAGGCCATGCTGACCAATACCGACATGACCATCAGCCAAATCAGCGACCACCTCCACTTCCCCGACACCTCCACCTTCGGGAAGTACTTCAGAAGGCACACGGGGTTGTCGCCGAAGGAGTTCAAGAAACGGAGCGGAGGATGAGGCGGCTATAGTTGAAATAAACCCCTCGTATCCGATGGCTAACAAAGAATCCCCGCCAGGCCTTGCCCGACGGGGATTGTTTTTTCAGTTAGCGGGAATTGTCGCTTAGAAATTGAACTTGCCGTTCTGGTGCTTCCACTCGCTTTCGGGGGCGATGGTCTCCATCACGTCCCAGTGTTCGGCTATCTTGCCATTCTCCACGCGGAAGAGGTCGTAGTACGAAGTGGGTTGGTTGGCGAAGGCACCCTCGCTAACGGCCAGCACAAAGTTGCCGCAACCGAAGATCTTGTGAATCTTGAAGTACTCCATCTTGATGCCTTGCTCCGCCATGGCTGCAAGGGCGGCACCGAGACCGTCGAGGCCGTCGGCGATGGAGACATTGTGCTGGATGTAGCTGTTGCCGTCGAAGTAGTTGGTGAGGTTCTCGGGGTGCTGACCCATCAGCACGTCTTGCACGAAGTTGCGCACATGTCGCGCTGGAATTTTATGACAGGAATCCGCTTCATACCTTATTAAACTAAGGAGTCGTTTTGAGACTGCAAATGTAGTGATTTTCTTGCACATTCTGCAATACATGAAGCACCAAGTCGTGATTTATGGATCAATGATCACAACTCCTCTTCAGGCATGTAATATGCCGTGATTACTTACTCTGCTTGAACAGCCAGTCCCTGACGGCGTCAATCTTGTAGCCGTAGTCGAACGAGGCCATGTGCTCCATGGCGCGACCCGTCTCAGGCAGCACGCTTCCAGCCTCCCAACGGATGAAGTTGATGTCCGAGCCACGGGCAATCAGTTCTTCGGCCAGCCGCTCCTGCTCCTCGGCGGGCAGCTTGGCGCTCCACGATGCGGAGTCGACGCGGGCGCCATTCTCCTGCAGCACCTTGGCCAGGCCCTGCATCCCGCCCGACGCCTTCTGGTCGCCGCCGGCCACGATGTAGAAAAACTTCTTCCGTCCGAAATGCTGCATCTTCGAGGTGNNGAAGTTGATGTTGCCGCCACGGGCGATGAGTTCCTCCGCCAACTTCTCCTGTTCTGATGAAGGCAGTTTTGCACTCCAGCTTGCGGAGTCAACTCTTGCCTCGTTTTCCTGCAGTACTGCTGCCAGGTCTCTCATGCCTCCCGAAGCCTTCTGGTCGCCGCCGGCCACG
>DGXB01000024.1 GCA_002396205.1 Bacteroidales bacterium UBA4243 | reverse complement strand
CCCGAACAGCTGTGGGAAACCACCATGGATCCCGCTCACCGCACCTTGCGTCAGGTGACCATCGAGAATGCGATGGAGGCTGACCACATCTTCTCCATGCTGATGGGCGATGAAGTTGGCCCGCGCCGCGAGTTCATCGAACAGAACGCCACTTACGCGAATATTGACGCTTGATGTTAATATGATAGCAATTCTTGAAAGGATTAACAATAAATAAGTGGCTACTATGGAACAATCAAATAAAGAAATGTTGCTTAATCCGTTGGACTCAATAAAACAAGACGGCATTCTTGGTTTTAAACTAGGGGACACAGAGGAAGAAGTGTTTTCGAGGATTAAAACTCTTGGACTAATGAATGAAAGAGAAATAAAGATGGGAAAACAATCGGTCGCGGTTGGAATAGAAAAGGTGGAAATGGGTGATTTAATGGTTGGTGGGGATATGTTTAGTGAGATTTCAAGTATTCACCTAAACATAAATCGTTATGGATTGAAAACAATTACTGTAAACATAAAACGGCAGATAAGTATTAGCCTACAACAGCAATTTGAACGATTGACCGTTTTGTTGATTGGTATTACAGGGAAAGTGCCAAAATCAGGGCAGTCTTTTTGGGAGTTAGCTAATAATAGTTTATCGTTATATACTATTACGGATAAGATTTGTTTGGAGTTTGATAAACATGTGTATTAATTAAATAATAATAAACCATGTTCAGCTTACCATACTTGTATTACTATCTTGTGGCATCATTCTTTTCGTTTATGCTATGCAGAAGTGCAATGCGTTCAAATGGAAATGATGCAAAAAACGGCTCGCCTATTGATTTTATCCTTTCTTCATACCAATCGCCCACGGAGCGTTTTGTGGATAAAAACTGTGGGATTCTGAAGTTTCTCGGTTCAGTATGTACTCTCGCATCTGCTGTTTTCCTAATCCTCGGTTTCTGGTATATGCCAGAATGGTGGTATCCTTTGCTTTTTTTGGGAATATCAGTTTTGGTTACTACCTTTTTACCTATGTCAGATAATATGGGTGGTGTTCTTGGGTTGATACTTGCGCCTATTACATGTGTGTTGATGTTTCTTAGTTTGTTTGGCGTTATTGCCTAATCTGTAGTAAAATGCTCAATATAGTTCTACCCCCAAAACCTGAAAAAGATCAGAATAAAGTCGATGGTCGACATCCGTACAACCTTATTTCTTTATTGCGGCCAAAGATAAGATATAGAAGCGAGATGAAACAGTATGAGGAGAGATTGGCTATATTGGAAAAACGATGGCCTGGTCTAAAGGATTGTGAATACAATGTTGGATGGTATTCTCGCAAACGATTTTATGATTTTTTACCGAGATTCGAATTAGAATTGTTGTGGCTTTCAGAAATATGTAAAAAAATAAAAGAGTTGAAAGATGAAATAGAATCATACGAAAGAAAATATACAGAACCAGCACTGATTAGCATTTCAAAAAGAAAAATAGATCCAACTAGTTATTTCAAAGAATTAATAGAATGTGAAGCAGGATTCGGCGTTTTTGTGGACTTGTACGACACATTGGAGTGTGCTGATAAAGATGCTGAAACTTTGAATCGTTTAGGGTATTTGTACGGGTTTGAAAGTAAGTATTTTTTTGTGATTAGCAACCTTGATGACATTGGCATCAATGATAAATTAGGTGCCGCTTTTTATCTCAAGAAAATCAAATACTTAAGTTCAAATATTAGTGGGATACATTCAGAAAATGAAAGTAATCCCTTCTATGTTGTGGCAAGTTGTCCTTTGTCCTATTGCAGTATAATAAAAATCCCTAATAAGTCCGAAAAAGTAAGGGCTTTAGAGAAAAGGCTTGAGGAGTTAAAAGTTAACAAACTAATGGATGATAATGGATTTGATGAAAATGGACGATTGAAAATGCAATAGGAGAATACAACCAAGTTGTTTTTATGTGAATCTGAAAATCGGATTTTATGATTTGCATAAATTCCATGATTTTTTCTTTAGGTCTTGCATAGTTCAAAATAAATCGAGAACTTTGCCAAAATATTTTTCGCGTATGCAAACATTCAAGAAAGGGGAGAAGATTGGCAAGTATGTCATCAACTCGTTCATAAAGAAAGGCATTGTGGCTGAGTCATATACGGTGCTTGGCCCCGATGACATGATGTATTTCATGAAGGTGTATGAGCTCCAAAGCATTCCTCATGAGCAGCTTTTTGAAGGTAAGGAAGTCTACGAGATCCAGCTCTGTAAGGAGCTGAACACCGACGACAACGCCAACGTGGTGCGTTATGTCGACAACGGCGAGGTGAAGAAAAGCAACGTGGTCTACCATTACCTCGTCACGGAGTTCTACCGTGGCGTGTCGCTCTACGACGCCGTTAGGAACGAAGGTCGTTTCGACCTTGAAGACGCTGTGCAAATCACCCTTTGCGTGTTGAGTGGTCTGTCGTTTATCCATTCCCGTGCGTTGATACACAATGATATACGACCGTCTAACATCATGCTGCAGGAGTTGGACGACGGGATGCTGATGCCCACCATCATCGACTTGGGCCATATCTCCTACATGGTCAAAGGCCGCCCGACCTTCGTTGATGAAGACCTGATGCCTTATTTCCGTGCCCCTGAGACGTTCCGCTCGGTGTATACGGTGAAGAGCGACATCTTCTCGACGGGTGCGCTGCTTTACTTCCTTATGTTCGGCAAGTCGCCCTGGGAGGAGATGGATCTGCAGACGCTTAACGGCGACAAGAAAAAGATTGCCGACGCGGTGAAGAAAGCGAGGAAACAAGACCTTGTTTTGGAAACGGAAGAGGTGAAACTCCCTGATTATATGAAGGCTATCTTGCTGAAAGCCTTGGCAAAAAAGCCGGAAGACCGCTTCGGTTCGGCGGCTGAGTTTGCCCAGGATTTGATGGAGAAGGTGATGCCCGAATTGGCCAAGCAGATGGAGGACGGACAAAATGGCACACCTCATGCCGAGACACAGGAACAGGTCAACGACGGTCCCGTCATCACCTTCAAGAAAGGTTCGGGTAGCGGCTTCGACAATGTGACGGGTCGCGACGAGCTGAAGGAACAACTCAGAAAAGAGGTGCTTTTTGCCTTGCATAACCCCGAAAAGGCCAAACTCTACAAATTGCCTGCCATCAACGGCGTGTTGCTCTATGGCCCTCCAGGATGTGGAAAAAGCCTTGTGCTTGAGAGTTTTGCGGAGGAATTGGGCTTCAATTATTCCATCATCAAAGGTGTGGAGATGGGTCATATCTACCAAGACGGCGTGCTCGACAACCTGCAACGCATCTTCGATGCCGCCGAAATCAAGGCTCCGTTTGTGCTTTGCTTCGACGAGCTTGAGTTTATCGCGCCCAATCCTAACGGAGAAGGGGAGGAGGGTAGCATCACGCCGCAAATCACGGCTTTCTTCGGCATGTTGAACGAATGTTCGAAGAAGGGCATTCTCGTGGTGGCCACCACCAATAGGCCAGACCTTATCGACCAAAACATCATGCGTGTGGGTTGCTTCGATCGCGTGTTCTTCGTACCGCAGCCCGACTTCGAGGCACGCAAGGACATCTTCATGGACCATCTGAAAGACCGTCCGTGCGAAGAGTTGGATTTCGACGAGCTGGCCAAGATGTCGGACGACTTCAACGCTGGCGACATCACCGAAGCCGTCAACGAGGCCGCCATGACTGCCGCCTACAACGACGTTCCGATTTCGCAAAAGATCCTCGTCGACGTGCTGAAATACAAGAACCCGACCTATTCCACCAAGACGCGCATAGGTTTCAATAAGAAATAGTCATTATGTTAGTTAAGACATTGGTGTCGAGATACTTGAAGTCAAATGGCATCGTTGCCAAGAAGAGCGATTTAGGCCTGAATTTCACTTACGATGGCTGGAATTTCCTCCTTTGGAACGATGCCGACGACCCGATGTTTTTCCGCCTCACCCTTCCGGGTATTTTTGATGTGACCGACGACAATTTCGCCAAAGCCATCATGGCTTGCAACAACATCAACTGGAACTACAAGGTGGTGAAGGCAGTGCTTTACGACTACGAGGACGGCAAGGAGAAAGGCGCTTCGGTGTGGCTCTGCTACGAACAACGGCTTGATACTGCCACCGATGTGGAAAGCCTCTTGAATCGCGCCATCCAAAGCTTGCTTGCCGCTTGCGACGCTTTTATGAAAGAGGTAAACGATGAATGATGATTTAAACTTAATATTATGAAAATCAATCTATTGCTTCTATCAATGTTGTTAGTAAACATCGCCATGGGACAATATGCTCCTGTTGGCGACAAAACCAAGACGAAATGGGTTTCCCAGGTGTCTCCTGAAAACGCCCTGCCCGAGTATCCTCGCCCGATGATGGTGCGATCCGAGTGGCAAAACCTCAACGGCTTGTGGCAGTACGCCATCACGCCGAAAGGGGAGAAGGCTCCCGAAAAATACGCTGGCGACATCCTTGTGCCGTTCTGCATCGAGTCCTCGCTTTCGGGCGTGCAAAAGGAGGTCGGCCCCGACAATGCCTTGTGGTATCAAAGGACTTTCACCGTGCCTGCCAAATGGAAAAACGGTCGCGTCCTGCTGCATTTTGGTGCCGTCGACTGGATGACGGATGTGTGGGTCAATGGCATCAAAGTCGGTTCACACACAGGTGGTTATACGCCTTTCACCTTCGACATAACGCAAGCCCTGCAAGGCAAGCAAAACTTGATGGTGGTTCGCGTTTGGGATCCGACCGATGCAAGTTATATCCCTCATGGCAAGCAGGTGCTCAAGCCGCGTGGCATTTTCTACACCTCGGTGACGGGTATTTGGCAGACGGTGTGGCTCGAAAGCGTGCCTGAGGATTACATCCAAAATCTTGTCACAACGCCTGATTTCGACAAGGCCACGGTGAGCGTCGATGTGGATTTCAGCAATGCTACAAAGGACGATTTGTATCAGGTGGAGGTCTCTTATGAAGGTCAATTGGTCGCCACGGGTAAGTCCATCAACGGACAGCCTGTGGAGGTCAACATGCCAGAGGATTTCCTCCGCTGGACTCCTGACCATCCGTTTTTGTATGACATGAAAGTCAAGGTGTTGCGCAAAGGCAAGGTGGTTGACGAGGTGGGCAGCTATTTCGCCATGCGCAGCTTCGGCACGAAGCGCGACGACAACGGCATCGTGCGCCTCACCTTGAACGGCCTCCCGATTTTCCACTTCGGTCCCCTCGACCAAGGCTGGTGGCCTGATGGACTTTACACCGCACCCACCGATGAGGCTTTAGCCTACGACATCCAGAAAACCAAAGACTTGGGATTCAATATGATCCGCAAACATGTCAAGGTGGAGCCGGCGCGTTGGTACTATCATTGCGACCGCATCGGGCTCATCGTTTGGCAGGACATGCCGAGCGGCGGACGGAGCCCACAATGGCAGACGACACAATATTACCAAGGTCCTGAAAGCCTGCGCACACTCGAATCGGAAGAATGCTATAAAAAGGAATGGACGGAAATCATCAACAGCCTGAAGTCGGTGCCTTGCATCGGTGTTTGGGTACCGTTCAATGAGGCTTGGGGACAGTTCAAGACGCCCGAAATCGTTGAGATGACGAAGAAACTCGACCCGACGCGCTTGGTCAACCCCGCCTCGGGCGGCAATTTCTACCAATGTGGCGACATCCTCGACTTGCATCACTATCCCGACCCCAAGATGGTGCTTTACGACCCGACGCGTGCCACCGTTCTCGGCGAGTATGGCGGTATCGGGCGCAAGGTGGATGGCCACACTTGGGTGAAAGACCAGGGCTGGGGTTATGTGGAGTTCGACACCGAGGAAAAGGTGACCGACACCTATGTGGAATACGCCAACAAACTGTATCAGATGGCTTTCCAAGGCTTCTCGGCGGCGGTCTACACGCAGACCACCGACTGTGAGACCGAACTGAACGGCCTGATGACCTACGACCGAGCCGTTATTAAATTGGACGAAAACCGCCTGCTGCAAATCAACAGGAAGATTAGCCACGCTTTGGCGGAATGATCTTGTAGGGTTGTCAAGTCCGGCAAACGCTTCTGGGACTTTGTTTATTATTACTTCAGATCGGAAACACAAATCTGGGCGGAATCGAGCAAAAAATCATCGAATCCGCCCAGTTTTGATAAAAAAGTGGGCGGAATCGAAGAAAATTTCTTCGATTCCGCCCGAAATGTTGGTTTGTAGGGCGCAGTATCCGACATCCGCCATAAAAAAAGAGGGCCACCCTTTCGGGCAGCCCTTTGTGCATTTAGGAAAACAGGTTTTCCTTATTTGGCTTCGCCAGTGATGGTGAAGTGCCAGCCTCTTTCATAAGCCGTGCTGTGAGTGATGTGAATCAGGTGGTTCTCACCATTGTAAATGGTACCGATGACGATGTCATAGTCCTTATTGGCAGCGGTGGTGGAGATTTCTTTGAATTGAGCGATGCCCTCACCAAGTTCAGAGAACAAAGCGGCCTTTTCAACATCGGTAGTGGTGTTTGTCCATACTTCTGAATTTTCGAAGCGGTATAGGACTGCTCCGTTCAAAGGTTTGATGACAGCGTAGGTCTCCTTGGAATTGTTTGTTTTCCATTCAAGACCGAAACTTTCAAGGCCAGTGCCGTCTGCACCATTGTCTCTTCTCCATTCAAAGGTTCTGCTCACCAGCGGCTGGGCGGGTTCGTTGACGTCGAAGCCGATGCTGGCAGTGGCGGTCTTGCCGGCAGCGTCGGTCACAACGGCATTGATGTTGACGTGGCCGATGATGTCTCTACGGAGTTCCAAGGTGTCGACATAGGCATAGCTTCTCGTGGCGGCGAGGGCGGTCAGGTCAAGGTCGGCCCAGGTCATGGTGGTGTCGCCATCGCTGACGGTGACATACAGCTTGGTCAAGTCTTTGCCGTTAAGCTCGGCGGCAACGTTGAAGCCGAACACGCAGGTGGAAGGCACGTCAACGACGTCGTTGTTTTGGATGAATCCCTCTTGAGTGGCGACGGAAATCGTCGGGTTAGGGGTCTCTTGGGTGCAGCTTGCAAAGAAAGCAACGCTGACGAGGCACGCAAGTGCCATAGCTAATTTCTTCATTTTTTTAATGATTTTAGTTAGTAATTAGGTTATTTGTTGAAGTTTTGCTTTCAAAGAACGCGGCAAAGATAACAAATACTTTGCCAAACTTTCAAAAATCTGACAAAAAATCAAAAAAGCCTGCCAATTATCTCCCTCCTGAGGGGAACTGGCAGGCTTTCTCTCTTTTAATGCAGTTTCATTCTTCCGATCAGTCCTCAACGATTGCTTCGTTCGGGCAAGCACCGGCGCAGGTTCCGCAACCAACGCAAGCGTCAGCGTCGATGACGTAGATGTCACCCTCTGAAATAGCGCCCACCGGGCATTCGTCGATACATGTGCCGCAAGCAACGCAGCTGTCTGTGATTTTGTAAGCCATAATGTTTTAAATTTAAGAGTTTTGTTTTGAGTTTTCGTGCCGCAAAAATACTACAACTTTCATTCCATTGAGCCTGATTTTGAAATTTTTACACATTCTAAATAAGTATTTGCCGTAAAATATTGGTTTTTAATTGATTGAGATTTCTTTCAAACCTGAGAAAATAAAAAGCCGTTTTCTTTGGTTTCGCACCTTTTTATTGCTTACTTTTGCCGCATGATTGGGACGAATATCAATAAATAGTCAATCAGTTAGAAATCAATCAATTGATATAATAATCAAATTCAAGAATTATGACAGCAAAAAGTAAGGTTGTAGCCCTTGAACATGTCGTTATCCGTTTTTCGGGCGACTCGGGCGATGGTATGCAACTTACCGGAAATCTTTTTTCGGATTCAACAGCATTTGCCGGAAACGATTTCGCCACCTTCCCGGACTATCCGGCTGAAATCCGCCCGCCGCAAGGCACCGTGGCTGGCGTCTCTGGCTTCCAAGTGCACTTTGGACACAAACCTGTTCACACCACGGGCGACCTCTGCGACGTCCTCGTGGCCATGAACCCCGCCTCCATCAAGGCTAACATGCGCTGGCTCCGCCCCGGAACCATCATCATCTTCGACTCTGACTCGGTGACCGACAAGGCCCTTGAAAAGGCTGGCTATGCCGCCGACCCCACCACCGATGGCACCTTGGCCGACTACCAAGTCATCAAGGCCCCCATCTCGGAACTCACCAAAGAGGCGCTGAAGGACTTCGGCATGGACAACAAGTCGATGCTGAAATCGAAGAACATGTTCGCCCTCGGCATTGTGATGTACCTGTTCAACCGCGAACTCGACACCGTTTACCGTTATTTCGAGACGAAGTTCAAAGGCAAGGACCAGGTGATCAAGGCCAATCGCACCGTCCTCGATGCCGGTTACCACTACGCCGACACTTGGGAGCTTTTCACCAATACTTATAAGGTGGAAGCCGCCGACCTCGAAAAGGGCAAGTACCGCAACATCACGGGCAACACCGCCGCCGCTTGGGGCTTGATGGCCGCCAGCGAGAAGTCGGGCCGCCCGCTGTTCCTCGGTTCGTATCCCATCACGCCGGCCACTGACATTTTGGCCGAGCTGACCAAATACAAGAACCTCAACGTCAAGGCTTATCAGGCTGAGGACGAAATCGCCGGCATCATGTCGTCGATCGGCGCTGCCTTCACGGGCTGCATGGCCGTGACGACGACCTCTGGCCCTGGCCTCTCGCTGAAGAGCGAAGCTCTGGGCTTGGCCGTGATGACCGAACTGCCGCTCGTCGTCATCGACGTGCAGCGTGGCGGTCCCTCGACGGGTCTGCCGACCAAGATGGAACAGAGCGACTTGATGCAGGCCCTCTATGGCCGCAATGGTGACGCTCCGCTCGTGGTCATCGCTGCCCGCAGCTCCGCCGGTTGCTTCTACACCGCTTTCGAAGCCGCCCGTATCGCCATGGAGCACATGACTCCCGTCATCATGCTCAGCGATGGTTCGTTGGGCAACGGCTCCGAGGTGTTCCGCATCCCTCGCATGGCCGACCTGCCGACCATCACGCCTCCTTTGGCTAAGGCCGACGACCCGAACTACATGCCTTATCGCCGCGACGAAAAATGGCTCCGCCGCGAATGGGCTATCCCGGGCACACCTGGTCTGCGTCACCGCGTGGGTGGTCTGGAAAAGGAAAACGGCAAGGGCAACCTGTCGACCAATCCTGAGAACCACCAGATTATGACCGAACTCCGTGAGGAGAAGATCAACCGCGTGGCCAACGACATCCCGCTGCAAGAAATCTACGGCGACAAGAACGCCGACCTGCTCGTGGTGAGCTGGGGCGGCACCTTCGGCACCGTCCGCACGGCTGTTGAGAAGCTGATGGAAGAAGGCAAGAGCATCGCCCATGCCCACTTCGACTACATCATGCCGTTGCCGCGCAACACCGAGGAAGTGCTGCAAGGTCACAAGAAGATCGTGGTCTGCGAAATCAACCGTGGCCAATTCGCCAAGTACCTGCGCATGAACTTCCCGGAATACAAGAGCGAACAATATAATAAGGTGCAAGGCCTGCCGTTCACCCTCGGCGAGCTTGAGGCTAAGTTTAACGACCTTTTAAAATAATACGACTATGGAAAATCAGAATATCGAACAAGAGGTCATGCTGACCAAAGAAGATTTTGCAAGCGATCAGGTGGTGAAATGGTGCCCTGGTTGTGGTGACCACGCCATCTTGAAGGCCGTTCAAGACATATTCCCGAAGTTGGGCAAGAAGAAGGAAGACATCGTTGTCGTCAGCGGCATCGGCTGCTCCTCGCGCTTCCCCTACTACATGAACACCTACGGTTTCCATAGCATCCACGGTCGTGCCGCCGCTGCCGCCACTGGCGTGAAGCTGGCCAACCCGAACCTCAGCGTGTGGATGATCACCGGCGACGGTGACTGCACCGCCATCGGTGGCAACCACTTCATCCATGCCTGCCGCCGTAACATCGACATCAACCTGATCCTGTTCAACAACCGTATCTACGGTATGACCAAGGGTCAGTTCTCGCCCTGCACGTTCCGTGGCACGAAGACCAAGACTTCGCCGCAAGGCACCTACGAAGACCCGTTCAATCCTGGCGAACTCGCCATCGGCGCCAAGGCCACTTTCTTCGCCCGTGGCGTTGACATCAACCCGAAGGAACTGAGCGAAATCTTCATGGAGTCGTACAAGCACGATGGTATCGCCGTGACCGAAGTCCTGCAAAACTGCATGATTTTCTCGAACGGCGTTCACGAAAACATCACTGGCAAGGACGTTCGCGACGACATGCAAGTGAAGTGTGTACATGGCCAGCCGCTCATCTTCGGCAAAAACCGCGACAAGGGTATCATGCTGAAGGACAACCATCTCGAAGTCGTCACCATTGGTGAAAACGGCATTACCGAGAAGGACATCCTCGTCCATGACAAGACCACTGAGGACACGGGTATCCACATGATGTTGGCACACATGATGCCGCCTCATTTCCCTGTCGCCATCGGTGTCATCCGCGACGTGAAGGCCCCGACCTTCAACGACAGCCTCTTGGAAGTCATTGAAAACGAAAAGGCCAACTCGAAGATCCACAACATGGACGACCTGCTCAACAGCGGCTCGACCTGGACGATCGACTAAGCCAAGGCCCCTGAGCCCGTCGAAGGGCCGACACAAGATGTGCCTCGACAGACCGACCTTAAAAATGAAAAAATCCCGCTCGTTTGGGCGGGATTTTTGTTGTATTCTCCGCAAGATGATGGGAGAATCATTATTTTTGCAACCATAAAACAATCAGCCATGAGCGAAAAAGAAAAGAGTCCCCAAAAGATTACCCCGAATCCTGATGGATATGATATTACAATTTATCCGGAATATTGGGTAGGGGTGTTAAGTGTAGCAATACCAATTGTTTTAGTATTTGTGTTTAAAGGAATGCTTAAACCGTTGTTTTTATCTCTAAATGAGTGGCTTGCGTTGGGCATTTTTTGTGTTTTTCTATCTATACTTGTGTTTCTTTCGTTGTTTTTAATATGGAAATTGACGACTGCCAAGGTCAACATTAGGTTGACAGATGTTGGGTTGGAGCAAAGGAAAGTGTCAGGGGCGTCTTGGATTCCTGAAAATAGAATAGTTAAATGGGAAGACATGCGTTATTTTTATTTGTTTGGTATAAGAGGAGGGTGTGGTCGTCATGCTGCGTTTGATGGTAATGACTTTTTTATTGGAACGAAACAAAGACCGTATTCTTTTGTCGCGATGGCTTTTTTTCGTCGTGAACGAGAACAGAACATGGTAATGAAGTCTTTTCGGTCGGATTTTTTGCGATTAGCAAGTCAACATGGGATTGAACGAAAAAAACTATGGGAAGAGAAACAAGAATCTTTTGACAAGAAGCACTTGGAATGGTGAGCTGTATTAAAGTAGCATGATTTGGATGCTTGCGTATAAATACTACGAATCATTCTCCGCAAGATGATGGGAAAATCATTATTTTTGCCGTTGAAAACTATTTCAAAGATGGCCAAAAAGAAAAAACATTTGACAAGAGCCAAACGGATTGCCAAAAAACGTCCTGATGGGTATAATGTGCGTACATATTCAGTTATGGCGCAGTTTATTGGGTTTATGTTAGGTTTGATTCTTGTTTTTCTTTTTGCCGCAAGTAAACTATGGATAATTGCCCCTGTTTGGATTAGAAAGATTGTGTATGTCTTCACAACGATACTTGGTTGGGTCTTGGGACGGAAATTCTCTGAAGCGACAGTGAATCTTAAAATCACCAGTGTTGGTTTGGAACAAAAGCGAGTTGCTGGTTCTATTTTGGTCCCCAGGGAAAAAACTGTTGAATGGGGAAATATGAGGTCTTGTCAATTGCTTGGTGAATTCAGACGGTCTGATTTTTATATTAGAACAAAAAAAGGAAGAAATTTTCGGTTGACGACAACCTATTTGTTTCGTCGGTTTTCGGAATATGACAATGCATTTTTTGATTTCCGCGATGAATTCGAGCGTCTGGCTAAAGAAAAGCATATTCCAATTAAATAAGCGTGTCACCTATGAAAATCCCCTTCAAACCCGGAACAATGATTTATCCCTTGCCCGCCGTGATGGTCACCTGCGGCGACTGCGAGGAAAACTACAATATCATCACCATTGGCTGGACGGGCACGATTTGCTCCGACCCGCCCATGTGTTATATCTCCGTCCGCAAGGAACGCCATTCGCACGACCTCATCATGAAAAACAAGGAGTTCGTCATCAACCTGACGACGGAGGAACTGGCCACGGCAACGGATTGGTGCGGCGTGCGCTCGGGCCGCGACTACAACAAGTTCAAGCAGATGCACCTGCGCACCGAGCCTGCACAAATCGTGAAGGCTCCGTTGATTAAGGAGTCGCCTTTGAGCATCGAGTGCAAGGTGGTGGAGGTGAAAGAATTAGGTTCGCACGACATGTTCATTGCCGAGGTGGTGGCTGTCAACGCGGAGGAAAAACTCATCGACAAAGGCACGGGCGCCTTCCAACTCAATCATGCGAAACCTTTGGCCTATTCCCACGGCAAGTATTATGGCTTGGGCGAGAAAATCGGTGGCTTCGGTTTTTCGGTGAAGAAAAAGAAATGACCATGCTCGACCAGTTCAAGGCATATATTAATAGGTATAACCTTATTGCCGAGGGCGAAAATGTCATTTTGGCCCTCAGCGGCGGCATTGATTCCATGGTTTTGGCAGATTTGTTGCTGAAATCCAAGGTGGAGTTTGTCGCGGCGCATTGCAATTTCCATCTGCGTGGCGAGGAGTCGGACGGGGATGAAAAGTTTGTGCGTGAGTTTGCCAGAAAGAATGGGATTCAGTGCTTTGCGAAGCATTTTGAGACAGAGAAATATGCCGTCAAAAACGGCATTTCCGTTGAGATGGCCGCCCGAGAGTTGCGCTATGCTTGGTTTGAGGAACTTCGGCAGCAGTTGGGCTACGACAAAATCGCCGTGGCGCATCATGCAGACGACCAAGCCGAGACTTTTTTCATCAACCTGTTGCGCGGCGCGGGACTGCGTGGCCTGAAAGGAATGTTGCCACAAAACGGTGTGATTATTCGGCCTTTGCTTTGGGCATCGCGGGAGCAAATCCGTCAGTATGCCGTTGAAAACCAAATTGTTTGGCGCGAAGACCATACCAACGCCGAGTCGGTGTATCTGCGCAACAAGATCCGAAATCAATTGTTGCCAGTTTTTGACGAATTACAGCCCGAAGCACGGCAAGGCTTGTATAAATCCTTGGAACATTTGGCTTCAGAAAATGAATTGTATCGCGAACTTTTGAACGAGAAGTTGGCGCAAATTGTGGTGCAAGAGGGTGAAACGCAATCTTTTCCAACTCTAAACTCTAGATTCTCAACTCTCAACTTCCAGTTGCTTTTTGAATGGCTCAGGCAATTTGGTTTCAACGCCGACCAATGCCGTTTCATCTACGAAGCCATCGGAACGGGAATTGGCAACCATTATTATTCTCCAACACATCGCCTCGTTATTGGAAGAAACAAATTGCAACTCTCTGAAATCAAGGAGGATGGAAATGAGGAAGTCCAAGTTGGATTGGGGGAGAAGGAACTGTTTTCCCCGCTGCATTTGAAATTCGCCCAATTCGTTAAATTCGCCGATTTCACCATCGACAAATCACGAAAAGTTGCCCAATTGGATTTCGACAAATTGAAGTTCCCATTGACCTTGCGCCACTGGCGGCACGGCGACCGTTTCCATCCCTTGGGCATGAAAGGCTCGAAGCTTTTGAGCGATTTCTTTGTGGACCAGAAGTTTACGGAGCAACAGAAATCTTCGGTTTGGCTTCTGACTTCCTCTGACGGCGACATCGTTTGGGTGGTCGGTTGGCGCATCGACGACCGTTTTAAGGTCACAAATGAGACCAAAAACATTTTTGTTTGCCAACTTGTGGGATAGATGGGCTGTTTAGCAAGAAATTTTTCTATTTTTGCCGCACAAACAGAAATGGATTTGTTCTCTCAAACATAATGGCGATGGAATTTGGACTTAATGATCAGGAAGTGAGTGCTTTGCGTGAGACTTTTGCCGCTTTTCCCGAAGTGGAGGAAGCCATTATATACGGCTCGCGTGCAAGGGGAACGAATCGGGTCTCCTCTGACATTGATATTACATTGAAAGGCAAGGCTTTGACCTATCTCCAATTAGCTCTTCTTGATGCCCAAATAGACGATTTGTATCTGCCTTATTTTGTGGATTTGAGCCTTTTTTCCAAGCTCCGCAACGAAGATTTGCTTGAAAGTATTAATCGGGAAGGAAAAGTATTATACCGAAAACCACCCACCCAATCTTAAATCTTTGAATTTTAAATCTTAAATTTTAAATCTAAAATATTGAATATTAAATAATTGACTGAATATGAAACGACTGTTTTTCTGCTTTCTGATGGCCTTCGTCGCCATCGCGCCGCTAAGGGTCAAAGCGCAAATCATCGACCCTGTGCAATGGTCCATCACCATTGAAGACCTCAACGAGAACGAGTTTGATGTGGTCGCCACGGCCACCATCGACCCGCAGTATCACATCTATTCCACCAAAATGCCCGACTTGGCCCCGCTGCCGACCGTGTTCGACATCAAGACTTCGGAGTTCTTCGAGGCTGTGGGCGAGGCCCGCGACCTGACTGAGGCGCCGCTGTTTTACGACGACATCTTCGAAGTGGAATACAAGCAATTCGCTGGTTCTGCGAAGTTTGCACAGACCTTCCGCAAGCTGAAGGAGGGTTCGTTCCCCGTCACGGGCGAAATCTCCTACCAAGCCTGCAAGGACGGCCAATGCGTCTCGCTCGTCGAGGATGTTGATCTGACTTACGGCGAACCCGCTATGATTGAAGCTGCCGAACCCGAACAAGAAACTGGTACAAAGTCGAACATCTGGGGGATGATCCTTGAAGCCATCCTTTGGGGCTTCGCGGCTTTGCTCACGCCTTGCGTCTTCCCGATGATCCCGATGACCGTGTCGTTCTTCATGCATGGCGAGGGCGAGAGCAAGGCCCAAGGTCGCTTTAAGGCGTTTATGTACTTCATTTTCATTGTGTTGCTCTACACCTTGCCCATCGCCATCATCATTTTGGTGACTTGGCTTGTGGGTGGTAATAGCGTCACTGCCGACATTTTCAACTGGCTGGCCACGCACTGGCTGCCCAACATCCTGTTCTTCCTGGTGTTCATGGTGTTTGCGGCCTCGTTCTTCGGTGCCTTCGAAATCACCTTGGGCAGCAATATGGTGAACAAGAGCGACAGCAAACAAAGCACCAAGAACCTTGGGGGCATCTTCTTCATGGCCTTGACCTTGGTGCTGGTTTCGTTTGCCTGCACGGGTCCCATCGTGGGCACGGTACTCATCAAGTCGACTTCGGGCGAGTTTTGGGCACCCATCGTGACGATGTTTGCCTTTGCCGTGGCTTTCGCTTTGCCGTTCGCGTTGTTCGCTTTCTTCCCGAACTTGTTGCAACGCCTGCCCAAGAGCGGCGGTTGGCTCAATTCGGTGAAGGTCGTTCTCGGCTTCATCGAAGTCGCGTTGGGCTTCAAGTTCCTCAGCGTGGCCGACCAAACCTACCACTGGCACCTGCTCGACCGCGAGGTCTACCTCGGCATCTGGATTGTGTGCTTCACGCTGCTTGGCCTTTACCTGCTCGGCAAAATCCGTTTCAAGGGCGAAAAGGAAGTCAAGGAATTGGGCGTGTTCCGCTTAGTGCTCATTATCATTGATTTCACCTTCGTTATCTATATGATTCCAGGCATGTGGGGCGCACCGTTGAAGGCCCTATCTGGCTATCTGCCGCCCAAGCAAACCCTTGATTTCGACCTCAATAGGATTATCGAGGAGAACAGTGAAAAAGTGATTGAGTACGTGGATGCCAAGATGGCCAACATGGCTGTGGCTCCGCAAGGACAGGCGCAAACTGCTACGGCAGTGGCCTTTACCGAGGAACCCAAGTACGCCGACCTCTTCCACCTGCCGCACAACCTGAAGGGCTATTTCGACTACGACCAAGCCTTGGCCGCCGCAAAAGCCACCAACAAGCCGATTTTCATCGACTTCACGGGTCACGGCTGCGTCAACTGCCGTGAGATGGAGGCCAATGTGTGGAGCGACCCGCGTGTGAAGGATATGCTGCGTAACGATTTCATTCTCTGTGCTTTGTATGTCGACGATAAGACTTCCTTGCCCGAAGAGGAA
>DGXB01000032.1 GCA_002396205.1 Bacteroidales bacterium UBA4243 | reverse complement strand
GAAGGCATACGTCCCAGCAGGGCGGAAACCTCTGAGCCAGCCTGGGTAAAGCGGAAGATGTTGTCGATGAAGAAAAGAATGTCGGCAGCAGCGCCGTCTTTTCCACCATTGTCGCGGAATCCCTCGGCAACGGTCAGTCCCGAAAGGGCAACCGAGGCACGTGCGCCCGGCGGTTCATTCATCTGGCCGTAGACCAGCGTGGCCTGGCTCTTCTTGAGCTCCTCGGGGTCAACGAGCGAGAGGTCCCACTTGCCTTCTTCCATAGCTTCCTGGAATTTCTTTCCATATCGGACAACGCCCGACTCAATCATTTCGCGAATCAGGTCGTTACCCTCACGAGTGCGTTCGCCCACACCAGCAAACACCGAGTAGCCGTTATGGCCTTTGGCAATGTTGTTGATGAGCTCCATGATCAGCACCGTCTTACCCACGCCGGCACCTCCGAACAGACCAATCTTACCACCCTTCATGTAGGGCTCAAGCAGGTCGATGACCTTGATGCCTGTTGCAAGGATTTCCTTGCGGGTCGACAGTTCTTCAAACTTGGGAGCCTCGCGGTGGATGGGGTAAGCGCCCTTCATGTCGAGCTGCTCCATGCCATCGATAGGCTGTCCAATAACATTCAGCATTCTACCCTTGATCTGATCGCCTGCCGGCATCGTGATGGCCGAACCAGTGGCTTCCACCTCCAGACCACGTTGCAATCCGTCGGTGTTGTCCATTGCCACGCAACGAACTGTGTCCTCGCCAATGTGCTGCTGAACCTCAATGACGAGATCGCCACCATTGGGTCTTTTCACTTTCAAGGCATCATAAATTCTGGGTAGTACTTTCTCAGCCTCTTGTCCCTTGGTGTCGAAATAAACGTCGATCACCGGTCCAATAACCTGAGAGATACGTCCTTTGATTTGTGACATAAAAGATTTATATTTAAAGTTAAATACTCGAAGGAAATATTTTCTTTCACGTGCAAAGATAGCAAAAGACGGGCGAATATCAAAACTTTTTCCGTTAAATATTTCATAATTGGTGCTTAATCTGAGATTTTTTATTAATTTTGCAGCACAAATCAGCAAAAATAACAATCAAAATGTGTAGCATTATGAAGAAACTATTCATACTTTCGTTGCTTTTCCTGCCCGTCATCTCGATGGCACAAAGCCAGTGGGAGGCACCTCAGAAGACTGAGTCACAACAACGCAAATCGCTCTTCGAGAAAGACAAGTCTGCCACCAACCCAAAGTATCTTGCAGGTGCAGTGCCCGAGGTCGACGGCAAAGTGACGTTCACCCTCGACCTTGACCTTCCCGGCAAAGATGCCCAGCAGATTTATGACATCGTTTACGCTGTACTGGAGCGGATGACCACCGGCGAAAACCAGTTCAAGGAGAGCAAGATTGCCCTCGTCAATAAGGCTGAACACGTCATTGCCGCCAAATATCGTGAGTGGCTCGTCTTCAAGAGTACGGCCCTGTCCCTCGACCGAACCGTGTTCAACTACACCATCATTGCCAATTGCACTGACAATCACCTCAACATGACACTCTCGCGCATCAGCTATGCCTACGAGATGGACCGTCCCGACACCGATGGACTGGAAACGCGAGCCGAGGAGTGGATTACCGACAAGGAAGGACTGAACAAGTCGAAGACCAAGCTGAGCAAGATCTCGGGCAAGTTCCGCCGAAAGACCATCGACCGCAAGGATGAGATTTTCGCCACCATCACCGAGGCACTCAAGCGATAATGCCCTCTCTTCACGGTTCTGGTTTTTCTTTATAGTATATTATAATAATGTTATGGGAAGTAATTTCAACCTGCTGAAGCTGCGCAATATTCTCAACATCATCTTCATGCTTGGAGCACTCGTTGGAATCCTGGTCTATTTCTATTCCAACCATGAAGTTGGCATCTACATCATTCTTGGTGCTATCAGCGTGAAGTTTGTAGAGTGCGCCCTGAGAATCATCAAATAAAAAAATGAGCAGACGACTCCTAAATATCATCATCGGCCTGTTCGTCGCCACCTGTGTTCATGCTCAGGTGCAAAGCATCGACGAGTCGGGAAATATCACCATGCGCAACAGCCGCACGTCGGCCGACAGTCTCGGGAGCGATAAGGAAATTCCCGTGGGCATCAAGGTCTGGACCGTCGATGAGCGGTTCGGCGACCGAAGAATGGCTCAGGTCGACACGCTTTCACACATGTTTCCCAACACTGTCTTTACGACAGGACTCCGTGGTGAGTTCAACACAACCGGTAACCTCGGTTCTCCCCGCATCAACCGCATCTTCATTGACCGGACTGCCTACGACGGCCAGTTCATCTTCACTCAGCCTTATGATTTCTTCATCACGGCTCCCCAGGACTTTCATTTCACCAACACGCTCTCGCCGTTCACCAATCTAACCTACAACTCATGTGGTGACCGCACCAACGGCGAAAACCACCTCACTGCCCATTTCGGCGTGAATGCAGGCAAGCGCATTGGTGTCGGCTTCCTTTTTGACTACCTCTATGGGCGTGGCTATTACAACTCACAGAGCACCTCCCACTTCAACTATACCCTCTACGGAAGCTATCTCGGCGACCGCTATGAAGCCCACCTGCTCCTTTCAACCAATCACCAGAAGGTCACCGAGAACGGAGGCATCACCGACGACGACTACATCACTCATCCCGAGCGATTCAGCGACAACTATCAGACTTCCGAAATCCCGACTTTCCTCAGCAGTAACTGGAACCGAAACGACAACCAGCACGTTTTCCTCACCCATCGCTACAGCGTAGGATTCAACCGCAAGGTGCCCATGACGCCCGAGGAAATCGAAGCACGCAAGTTTGCCATTCAGGCCAAGAAGGACGAAGAAGCCCGAAAGGCACGCGAGAAAGCTGAGAAAGAAGCCAAGAAGGAGGGCCGTGAATACGTTGAAGACCAGGAAGCCGAAGCTCCCACATTCACAGGCCGTCCCGACGATGCACGCGTGGCTGGAATTGAACCCGATGCGCCAACTGACGGTAAAACCGGCGAGCGAATTGCCGTCGGCAGCAAGGAAGCCGCCGACAGCCTGCTGGCAAATGAGAAAGCCGATACCGACACCACATGGCTGAAAAACGAATACGTGCCCGTCACAAGTTTCATCCACACCGTGAGCTTCGACAATTACAAGCGCATTTTCCAAGCCTACACTACCCCATCCGACTTCTATGCCCACTCCTTCGATGCCCC
>DGXB01000079.1 GCA_002396205.1 Bacteroidales bacterium UBA4243 | reverse complement strand
GGTGCAGATGGTGGCAACGTCGGACGAGATAAACTGCATGGTGTCGTAGATGCCCAGTCCTGCCGTCACACTGCCACCAGGGGAGTTGAGGTAGATAGAGATATCCTTGCCACTATCCACACTGTCAAGATACAACAGCTGTGCCTGCAGCGTATTGGCGGTATAGTCGTCAATCTGTGTACTGAGGAAGATGATGCGGTCCATCATCAGGCGGCTGAACACGTCCATCTGGGCCACGTTGAGCTGGCGCTCTTCGATGACGGTGGGCGAGATGTAGCTCGTGTTGTTGATCTTTGAGATGTATTGCTCAAGGCCGAGGGTGTTGATTCCCACGTGCTTGGTGGCGTATTTGAAAAATTCGTTGTTCATTTCGTTGGAATAGATTTTGGGTTAAGGAGTTCTTTAGTTGCTTATGGCTTATGGCAAATGGCCTATGGCTTGCTTCAACTGTTGCAGCCATAGGCCATAAGCTATTGGCCATCAGCCTTATTTGGACTTTCTTTCCTCTTCGAGCTTCTTTACGAAGTCTTCGGGTGTGGTGTCGGTGTAGTTGATGTTCATCTTGCCTTTCAGGAACTGGGTCATCTTGACGTCGGCCAATTGGTTCTTCAGCTGTTCGTTCTGCTTGCCGTCCTTCAGGTAGTTGGCCGCAATCTTGTCCAAGTTGGCTTTCATGTCGTCCTCAAGGGTGTTGTAGTCGATGCCGGGGAAGATCTGGCGAAGCACATAGTTCTTCAGTTCCTCGTCGGTGATGATGAGTTCGGGATTGGCTTTCACGATGCTGTCTTCGATGAGTTGCCAACGCAGGCCCTTCACATAGTCCTTCTCGTAGTTCTTTTCGATGTCGTCGGCCTTGATTTCGCCACGGCTGTTTTCGACGAGCCAGCGTTTCAGGAAGGCATCGGGCAGGTCGAAGTGGACGGCGGCCACCAATTCGTCAACCATCTTGTTGAAGAGGATGGGGTCGGCTTCGGCTTCGTGTTGTTTTTCCATTTCGGCTTTCACCTTTTGCTTGAAGGTGTCGAGGTCTTTTACTTCTTGCTTCGGGAAGATCTTTTCGAAGAAGTCCTCGTTGAGTTCGGGTTTCTCGTCGCGGATGGCATCGTCGATGATGATGTTGTAGTCGCTGTCGACAGGGGCATCCTCGCCAAGCACTTTGGCCACGGCTTCTTCGCTGCCGAAGGCCTTGGCGAAGTTGATGATGAACTCGGCGCCGACTTCCTTGCCGACGATCATCTCACGGCTTTCCTTGTCCTTGATTTGGTCCATGTGGATGAAGAGGCCGTCCTTTTGGAAGCCGCCTTCCAGCTCCTTGCCGTCTTCGGCTTCGCGCACCTTCAGTTCGAGGCGGTCGTTCTCGCCCACGGTCTCAGGATGGCTGGTGTCGGGGTTGCGCTGTTGCAGGTCTTCGACCACCTTGTCCACTTCCTCGTCGGTGGGGATGATATGGTAGAAGTCGACCATCGTGTTGGTGTAGTCGACGTTGATTTCGGGACGCAGTGCGGCCTCAAAGTAGAAGTCGATGTCCTCTTCCTTGTCGAGGTCGGCAGGCTGTTGCTGGTCAAGGTCGCTGAGCGGATAGCCGATCAGGTCGAGTTTGTTGTCCATGATATGCTTGTTGAGGCTGTCGGAGACCACCGTGTTGAGGGCTTCCATTTTCGCGCTGGCGCCATACATCTTTTTGATCATGCCCATGGGCACCATGCCGGGGCGGAAACCGGGCACATTGGCGCGGCGACGCATATCTTTCAGGGTCTTTTCAACGGTCTCTTGGTAGTCGGATTTCTCGACGCTAATCTTGATGGAGATCAGGTTGTCTCCTTTCGTGCTCTGTGTGATGTTCATTTTTATATTGTTGATTATCTATAACTTGTGCGGATGAAGGGACTCGAACCCTTACTACTCTCGTAACCAGATCCTAAGTCTGGCGCGTCTACCAATTCCGCCACACCCGCATACGGTCGGCTTTTGAGGGCGCAAAGATACAACTTTTCTTTGAATTACATCATTAATTTTTCACGTCCAACGCTTCGCGCAACGCATTCCCGATGAGCATGAAGGCCAAAACCAAGAGCATGATGGCGATGCCGGGCAGGATGGCCAAGTAGGCCGCGTCCAAAATGATGAAGGCATAGTTTTCCTTGATCATGCTGCCCCACGACGGCATGGGTGGCTGCACGCCGATGCCCAAGAAACTCAAGCCCGCCTCAAGCAGGATGGCCGAGGCGAAGTTGGCCGCCGAAACCACGATGATGGGATTGAGGATGTTGGGCAGGATATGTTTGAAGATGATGCGCAAATCCTTGAAACCTAATGCTTTTCCTGCTTCCACGAAAGTCGTCTCGCGGATGCTGAGAATCTGTCCGCGCACGATGCGTGCCACCTCCACCCACATCGTCAGGCCAACGGCGATGAACACCTGCGCGATGCCCTTGCCCAAGGCGAAGGTGATGGCGATGACCAAGAGTAGGGTAGGGATGGACCACACCACGTTGATGAACCACACCACCGCGTCGTCGACTTTGCCACGGAAGAAACCGCCCAAGCTGCCCACCACGATGCCGATCATCAGGCTGAGCAGCACGGCGATGAAGCCCACCGTCAGGCTGATGCGACTGCCCAAGACGAGGCGGCTGAGGAAGTCGCGCCCGAATTGGTCGGTGCCGAGCAAAAACTTGCGGTGCTTGACGCAATGGCTGTGGATGTATTGGCTGGCTTCCTCCGCAGAGTTGAAACCTGCGGGCGTTGAGCCTGTCGAAACGCCGCTTGCCAGCAGCTCAGTGTTGTCGACAATCTCAGTCCTTACACTTGATGCCTCTCCCGACTGATACAGAAACACCGTCGTCGTCTCCTTATTAATATGCAGGCTGTCGAAGGGCAAGTAGATGCAGTCGTCGGGCCGACCGTTGAAAAGGAAGCGGAAAAACGATGTCTTTTCGGGTGGCGTCTCCTTCGGCACCATCAGCATGTCGACCTCGAAGCCGGGTTTCTTGGTGCTGATTTCGAGGATTTGGCGGTTGGCGTTGGGTGTTTTGTCGGGGATGACGAGGTAGGCAAACAAGGCCAACAAAGCCCAAATAATGACATAGAAACATGACAGCATTCCGAGCTTGTTGCTTCGGAAACGCTTCCATGCCAACGCTTTGGGTGATTGGCTCTGTTGCTTCTTTTCGTCCATAAGTCCTCCCTTTTTGAGCCGTCAAAAATACGGAATTCGAGGCTGATTTTGGGCAGGAAAGAGAAAAAATGAAAAATTTTGTCGAAAAAATGTCGCTGTTTCGGAAAAATGTAGTATTTTTGCACCCGCAAATCGAAAGATTGGCGCTACTAAATCAGATGGTGGGTGTAGCTCAGCTGGTTAGAGTACCGGATTGTGGTTCCGAGGGTCGTGGGTTCGAATCCCATCTCCCACCCAAAACAAAAGAGGCCCAAACGAGCCTCTTTTTCAATTTAAACGACATGGCAAGGATAATGGCTATCGACCTTGGGCGCAAACGCAGCGGCATCGCTGTGACCGACCCGTTGCAGATCATCGCAAACGGGCTGACGACGGTGGAGTCGCACAAACTCGTCGACTTCGTGCTGAACTACCTGAAGCAGGAGGAAGTCGAGACCATCGTCATCGGCGAGCCTAAGGACATGAAAAACAATCCGTCCGACTGCTCCAAATACATCGAGCCCATCGTCAACCGCCTGAGAAAGGTGCTGCCCGACATGAAAATCGTGCGCTACGACGAACGTTTCACCTCGGTGATGGCGCACCAAACCATGATTGACGCTGGATTGAAGAAAACCAAGCGCCAGGACAAGGAACTCGTCGACACCATCGCCGCCACCATCATCCTGCAATCGTATATGGAATCTGTAAAAAACCAACCTCTGGATCGCTTCGTGCCTCGTGATGACGCAAAGCGAAAACTGAACAACTGACAACTACAAACTATCAAATGAAATGATATTACCCATCGTAGCATATGGTCACCCCACGCTGAAGGCCATCGCCCAGCCCATCACGCCCGACTATCCCGAGCTTGAGAAGCTGATTGCCGACATGTGGGAGACCTTGACCCATTCTGAGGGCGTCGGCTTGGCCGCTCCGCAGGTCAACAAGTCCATCCGCCTGTTCGTCACCGACGGCAACCCGTTCTATCCCGACTATCCCGACGCAAAGGACTTCAAACAGGTGTTCATCAACGCCGAACTTATCGAGACCTTTGGCGACGAGGTGCCTTTCAAGGAGGGCTGCCTCAGCCTGCCCAACATCTATGAGGAGGTGATGCGCCCCGACAAGATCCGCATCAAATACCTCGACGAGAACTTCCAAGAGCACGAGGAAGTATTTGAGGGCATCCGATCGCGCATCATCCAGCATGAGTATGACCACCTGCAAGGCCATGTCCACGTCGACCGCATCGCTCCTTTGCGCAAGACCTTGCTGCAAGGCAAGTTGCGTGCCATCATGGACGGTCGTTGCGATGTCGACTATCGTATGATTTTCCCACACAAGAAGAAACACAGATAAAAAGAGAATACATGAAAAACACCTTGAAACTTACATTCTGTTTCCTGCTGGCTTTCGGTATGATGGCTTGCGGCAACAAAGAACAGAAACTGACGCAAGACGACATGAGGAAGGCTGAGGCCACTTTGCTTAACGAAGACCGAAGCATGAATTTGGATGTGGCCCCCAAAGTGGCTGAAACCTACTGCCAGTTTGTGGAGCAGAACCCCGACGACGCATCGGCACCGCTTTGGCTCTTTCATGCCATGGAAATCAACGTGCAGCTGAAGAATGCCGAAAAGAGCGCTGAGTTGTGCGACAAGTTGCTGGCCAAGTATCCCCAATCGGAATGGGCGCCGAGGAGCTTGTTCCTGATGGGGTCGTTTGTCTACAATGACCAACTCAACGACACGGCCCAGGCACATGCGGCTTTCCAAAGGCTTATCGACACTTATCCCGACAGCGATCTGGTGGATGATGCCAAGAAATCCATCGAATATCTTGGCTTGACCCCCGATGAGATTATGACAATGTTTATGATGTCACAGTTCAAGGGGGAAGACGGAGACGAATAGTCTCAATGTGTAGATACCTTCTTGAATAAGAAAGCCTGCGACTTCCTACCCCGTGAGAGGGGAAAAGTCGCAGGCTTTTTTCGTTTAGCGCGTTTAGAGACCGAAGGCCGCTTTCAGTTCGTCCACCAAGTCGAGCTTCTCCCAACCGAAAAACTCGACATCCTTGTAGGTCTTGCCGTCTTTCTCGTAGGTGTGCTCGTCCTTGTAATGCACTTCCACGGGGCGAGTGAAAGGCTTGCGACCGAAGTGACCGTAGGAAGCCGTCTCCTCGAAGATGGGGTTGGTAAGGCCGAAGCGCTTCACGATGAAGTAGGGACGCAAGTCGACCATGTCCTTCACCTTGAGGGCAATCTCGGCATCGCTCATCTCGACGTGCGACGTGCCGTCGGTGTTGACGTAGAAGCCCACAGGCTTGGCCACGCCGATGGCGTAGGCGATCTGAACCAAGGCTTGGTCGCAGATGCCGGCGGCCACGAGGTTCTTGGCGATGTGGCGGGCGGCATAGGCTGCCGAGCGGTCCACCTTCGAGCTGTCCTTGCCCGAGAAGGCACCGCCGCCGTGGGCACCGCGACCACCGTAGGTGTCGACGATGATTTTGCGGCCCGTCAGACCCGTGTCGCCGTGAGGACCGCCGAT
>DGXB01000076.1:14923-15058 GCA_002396205.1 Bacteroidales bacterium UBA4243 | reverse complement strand
GGTAGCTCAGTTGGTTTAGAGCGCATGCTTGACAGGCATGAGGTCACAAGTTCGATCCTTGTTCGCCCCACGAAACGCCACGCGGCGTTTTTTCTTTGAAGGGAGGGACGTTAGCCCAGTTGGTTTAGAGCGCTG
>DGXB01000076.1:9793-14861 GCA_002396205.1 Bacteroidales bacterium UBA4243 | reverse complement strand
TCACACGGCAGAGGTCACTGGTTCGAGTCCAGTACGTCCCACCAACAACAAAACCCGCTGGTTTCAGCGGGTTTTGCGTTTTATTTAGCGCTTCTATAGCGTGTCATTTCACACCGAGTTTCTTGGCGATATTCTTAGGAAGTGCGTCCTTGTGCAGGACGATGTTCATGGTCTTGTATTTGGCGAAAGTCTCAGAGACGTACCAGATGCCGTGGTATTTGCCACTGTCGCCCCACGAGTTCTTGCCCATGAAGTATTCCTTGCCGTTTTGGTCTTTGGCCTTTCCGAAAATGAGCAGACCGTGGTCGTCGCCAGTCTCCCAGTTATCAAAGGCTTCCTGACGCATCTCTTGTGTGACTTCAATCTCTGGCATTGGCTTGGATGTCAGTTCGTTGCGACGATTTGCCGCCGACATGCCCAACCAATGTGCCATGTCGGAGCCTGAGAGTTCGGCCGCTTTCTCGGCATCGGGGCAGACGGCAATGCCGTCGCGGGTGAAGCCTTGCTCGCTGACATCGGCACTCCATTGGAAGGTATAGCCTTTGTCGATGGCATATTGCATGACCTCCATCAGTTCGTCGATAGGCAGGTTATAATAAGGGCAACCACGCCAGTTGTCTTCGATCTCAAGTGCAAAAGGCTCATAGAAAGGATGATGCGTGAAAGAGGTGAGGGTGATGTAGTTGTCGGCTTCGAGGCCCAACGACTTGGCATATTCTTGTGGCGTCATGCCATTCACCTTTTCAGGATATTTGCCAAGATAGGCATCGTAAATGCCTTGCAGGCCTTCTTTCCACACGGGGCTGAGTTTGCTGATGTCACTTTTGGCAAGGGCTTTCACATAGCCTGTGGCCACGAGGTCGAGTTCGGTGTGATTGGGCAAGGTTCCGCCATAACGGTTGCCAGGCATGTCTTCCTGACGGACGAAGCCATAGTGTTCCAAGCAGTAAAGCACGTCGCCGCACTTGCCGCCTGGTGCCCAGCTGGCGTTGCCGTGCAGACGGACATATTTTTCGGCACGATCCATCATGGAATGGCTGACAACATACATCTCGGAGAGGTCGACCTCAACACCCTTGATGCGGAGTGCTTCAGCCTCCATCAGGGCAAGGCCGGAATGGGCCCAGCAAGTGGAAGAGCGATGTTGGTCGCGAACGGCCGTGATTGGGATTTCCTTGATTGTAGTAAACTGGAATCCTTCTTCTTTCTTTTCATCTTGTGCCTTGACAGGCATGAAGCCCATCATCAACGCTAAGGCAAGTAACAATTGCTTTTTCATCAGTATTTGGAATTTAATGATATGCATAAGGACAAACCTAAAATTGCAGCGCGATAATCTGCGGTGAGGTTTGTAAGCGCAAAAATAGTAAAACTACAGTTACCAACAGAAAGAAATGATTAAAAAACAGATAAAACAAACAATTAACCAAAGACAATGGAAGCAAACAGTAAACATTTGTAGCAAACATATAAGCATTTAACTAATTAGCAATCAATTTATTAGTTTTTAGTAACGAGATTGCCATTAAGGAATACATTATAACCCGTAGGATTGGCAAGTTGGCCCTACTTAATCATTTTATTTTGCCCGTCTCAAATAATTTCCTATCTTTGCCGTTCCAAACAAAACGAGCAAAATTTATTCAAACAGATATGATGCAAAACAATATCGTACCCCAAGAAATCGCAAAGAAAGTCTTTGCCGACAGCGGACTGCCGAGCATCGGCAGGGCTGGCATCCGCGAAATCAACAAATTGGCTTTCGACCTCGAAGCCGCCAGTGGCAAGAAGTTCATCCACATGGAGTTAGGCAATCCCGGTCTGCCCGCCGCACGCGCTGGCGTGGAAGCCCAAATCAAGGCCTTGCAGGATGGCGTGGCCGCCAACTACCCGCCCATCGACGGCGCACCTATATTAAAGAAGGAGGCCTCGCGCTTCATCAAGAACTTCCTTGACCTCGACGTGGCCGCAGCCAACTGCGTGCCCACCGTCGGCTCCATGCAAGGCGCTTTCGCCTCGTTCATGATCTGCGGTCACACCAACACGAAGAAGGGCACCATCCTCTTCATCGACCCTGGCTTCCCCGTCCACAAATTCCAGAACAAGGTGCTCGGCATCCCGATGGAGCATTTCGACATCTACGAGTACCGTGGCGAGAAGCTGCGCGCCAAGCTCGAAGAGGTGCTGAGCAAGGGCAACATCCACAGTATGCTCTACTCCAATCCCAACAACCCGACTTGGGTGTGCCTCACCGACGAGGAGCTGCGCATCATCGGCGAACTGGCCAACAAATACGACGTCATCGTCATGGAAGACCTCGCCTATTTCGGCATGGACTTCCGCAAGGACTACAGCCATCCCGGCGAAGCCCCTTACCAACCCACCGTGGGCAAGTACACCGACAACTACATCCTGATGATCTCCAGCTCGAAGGCCTTCAGCTATGCCGGCGAACGCTGCGCCCTCCTCGGCATCAGCGACAAGTTGGCCCAACGCCACTATCCCGACCTGAAAGCCTTCTGCGGACAAGAGGTCTTCCTCCGTGCCATCCTCTTCGGTGCACTGCACCCGCTGAGTTCAGGCACCTCGCACTCGGCCCAACATGCTTTGGCCGCCGTGCTGAAGGCCGTCAACGATGGCACCTATAACTATCGCGACGACGTGATGGAATATGGTCGCAAGGCCAAGCTGATGAAGAAAGCCTTCACCGACAACGGCTTCTACATCACCTACGACGAAGACTGCGGCGAGCCTATTGCCGACGGTTTCTACTTCACCTACTGCTATCCTGGCTTCACCGGTGCCGACCTTGTGGAAGAGATGCTTTACTACGGCGTTTCAGGCATCTCGCTCGACACCTGCGGCAGCACCAAGCAAGGCGTGCGTGCCTGCACCTCTTTAATACAAAGGGAGCAGATTCCTGTTTTGGCCGAGAGGTTGAAGGCGTTTGCTGAAGATCATCCAGTGAAATAAACACTTAACACAACAATTACATAGAAGCAAAAGATTTTCATCGCTTGACCATCCGCCTCACGGCAGTGCCCTGCGATGTAACGACCTTCAGCACATAAAGTCCACTTGGTAATCCCTGTAATGCAATGACATTGCAGGGATTGCCCTTTTTCTTCCGCCATATCTCCCGACCATCGATACCATAAAGAACGACTTCGGCAACCACACCTTCGGGCAAGTGCAACACTACTTCATCATCGGCAGGATTAGGGTACACGGTGATTTCCGGCATCCAACTTTCCCAATGGAAAACCGAAGATGGACTTCCTGGATGTTGCCATTTCCAAAGGGAGTCATAAACCACCTTATGAACTGCAAATCGGATGGCGCAAGCTTCCTGCTGGTCAAGGCCAGGGTTATAGCTGATGCTGTCGGGATTATGGCCAAAGAACATGGTATTGAAAGCACAAGCGGCGGCATAAGTTCCAGCAATCGAAGGATGGCTGCCATCCGACATATACAACTCAATACCAACATTATGGTCGCGAAGATAATGCCACACGCGCCCAACAGGGCAAACCGAGGCATCATTGTCCTCTCCCATCTGCATATACCTTGCATATAACAAGCTGTCCATGCCCTCGTATGTGTCCATTGGCGGGTAGCCGAACTCTGTGTCGCCATTTTTGCGTCCCCAAGTCATGTAAAACATCGGCTCGACGTTTGGGTTATGGGCATAAATGGAGTCCACCAACCGTTGTGCAAAAGGGAACACATACATTTCGACCGAATCCATCGGAAATGCAGGCAATTGACTTTGTTCTTGCAACACCACAAAATCCCAGCCGCCTTCGCAAATCATCACCATCGACTGGTTCTGACAATGCATCTCGAAGGTACATCCCCCAGGTGTGTTACTTTGAAACTCAACCCCTTCGCCCATACTTTCCGCAATGTCGGCTACCATTTGGGGCAAGTTGTTGAACTGCGTGTAACTATTTCCTATGAATAGTACCCTGCGCCTTTCCTGCGCTTGCACATTGGCCATCCCAAAAGCAAGCAAAGCAAGCAAAACATATCTTATCAAATGCTTCATCTTTTTCAACAAATAATTTGCAAATATACTCAATCTCTTCATATCCCTTATTGTCTATTCCCAAAAAATGGCAAATGATTATTTATAATTTGTCTAAATTAACGGAATTTCCAGAAATAAAACAAAAAGTCGCTCACCGTTTCCCCAAAATTCCCTAATTTCGTGGCTCATTATAAAACGTAACAACAAATTCTAAAAACTAATCAATATGGCAAAATTCAGAGGAGCCATTGTGGTTGACACTGAGCGTTGTAAGGGTTGTGGCGTTTGCATCACGGCCTGCCCCTGCGGTGTCATCGAATTGGCAAAAGAAGTAAACGGAAAAGGTTACAATTACGCATTCATGGCCAATCCCGAAGCGTGCATTGGCTGCGCCAGCTGCGGCATCACCTGCCCCGACGGCGTGATCAAAGTGTACAAGAAAGCCCTGTAACCCAACCTATTGTCTAACAATTAAAAACATTACATAATGGGAGAATTAAAACTGATGAAGGGTAACGAGGCATTGGCCGAAGCCGCCATCCGTTGCGGTGCCGATGCTTATTTCGGATATCCTATCACCCCCCAGTCGGAAGTGATCGAGTATCTGTCGGAACAGAACCCTTATGAACGCACCGGAATGGTCGTTCTGCAAGCAGAAAGTGAATTGGCAGCCATCAATATGGTTTATGCTGCCGGTGCAGCCGGAAAGCGCGTCATGACCTCATCCTCCAGCCCAGGCGTGTGCCTGAAGCAAGAAGGTTTGGCTTACATCGCTGGTGCCGAAGTGCCTTGCGTCTTCGCCGACGTGGTACGTGGCGGCCCGGGCTTGGGTACGATCCAACCCTCACAAGCCGACTATTTCCAGAACACCAAGGGTGGCGGCAATGGCGACTATCGCAACATCGTCCTCGCCCCCGCTTCCGTCCAGGAAATGGCTGACTTCGTGCCGCTTGGCTTCGACCTCGCTTTCAAGTACAGAATGGCAGTGTGCATCCTCTCCGACGGCGCCATCGGCCAGATGATGGAAAAGGTGGTCCT
>DGXB01000076.1:0-9671 GCA_002396205.1 Bacteroidales bacterium UBA4243 | reverse complement strand
GGCCGCAAGCGTGGCACGCAACACCGTGTGATCACCAGCTTGGACCTCGACTCGGCCCGCATGGAAGAGCACAACCGCGCCCTGCAACGCAAATATGCCGAAGTGACCAAGAACGAAGTGCGCTTTGAGATGATCGACTGCGACGATGCCGAATACGTATTCGTTGCCTACGGCTCCAGCGCCCGTATCGCCCAAAAGTCGGTGCAACTCGGTCGCGCCGAAGGCCTGAAGGTCGGTCTGCTCCGTCCCATCACCCTGTGGCCCTACCCCACCCAAGCCATCCGCAACCTCATCGACAAGGGTGTCAAGGGATTCCTCTCAGTCGAATTGAGCTGTGGTCAGATGATCGAAGACGTGCTGTTGGCTTGCAACGGTCGCGCCAAGGCCGAACACTTTGGCCGCGTCGGTGGCATCATCCACACCCCGGAAGAAGTTCTCGAAGCTATGAAGAAACAAATTATAGGAGAATAAGACAATGGCAGAAATCACATTACAAGATATCATCCAGCCTGAAAACTTGGTTTACGAAAAATCAAAGCTGCTGACTGAAAAACCTTTCCACTACTGCCCCGGCTGCGGTCACGGCACCGTGCACCGCATCATCGCCGAAGTGCTCGAAGAGCTCGGCGTTGACGACCGTACCATCGGCGTTTCGCCTGTGGGTTGCGCCGTTATGGCCTACGACTACTTCGACGTCGACTTCGTCGAGGCTGCCCACGGTCGCGCTCCGGCGTGCGCCACGGGTATCAAGCGCGTGTGGCCCGACAAGGTCGTGTTCTCCTACCAAGGCGACGGCGACCTCGCTGCCATCGGCACCTGCGAGACCATCCACACCTGCAACCGTGGCGAGAACATCACCATGATCTTCGTCAACAACGGTATCTACGGCATGACCGGTGGCCAGATGGCTCCTACCACCCTCGTGGGCATGAAGACCGCCACCACGCCTTACGGCCGTATGCCGCAGTGGCCCGACGGAACCCCCAACAACGGTTTCCCGCTCCAAATCACCCAACTGATCGCCCAACTTCCTGGCACGCGTTATGTCACCCGTCAGGCCGTGTTCAGCGCCGCCGCCGTGCGTAATGCCAAGAAGGCCATCAAGAAGGCTTTCCAGAACCAGATTGAGAACAAGAACGGTGTCAACTTCGTTGAAATCGTGTCGAACTGCAACTCCAACTGGAAGATGAGCGCCGTCGACGCCAACAAGTGGTTGCAAGACAACATGCTGCCCGTCTATCCTTTGGGCGACCTCAAGGACAATTTCGAGCTGATTAAGAAATAACTAAAAACGACAAAGCAATGACAGAAGAAATTATTATAGCCGGTTTCGGCGGACAAGGTGTCTTGTCAATGGGTAAGATCCTTGCTTACAGTGGTATCATGCAAGACAAGGAAGTCAGCTGGATGCCTTCATACGGCCCGGAGATGCGTGGCGGCACGGCCAACGTGACCGTCATCGTCAGCGACGAGCGCGTGTGCTCCCCCATCCTCAACGCTTTCGACACTGCCGTCATTCTGAATCAGCAGTCGCTCGACAAGTTTGAGAGCAAAGTGAAGCCTGGTGGTTACCTCATCTACGACCCCAACGGCATCACCCACAAGCCCACCCGCAAGGACATCCACATCTACAGCATCGAAGGCGCACAATTGGCCTCCGACATGGGCAACAGCAAGGTGTTCAACATGATCATCTTGGGTGCCTTCCTGAAGGTGCGTCCCATCATCGACAACAAGAACGTCGAAGAGGGTTTGCGTCACAGCTTGCCTGAGCGCGCCCACAAGCTCATCCCGCTGAACATGCAGGCCGTCCAGGTCGGTATGGACAACATCAAGGCTGAGAACTAAGTTTCGGTTTTTCCGAACAATGCAAAGCCGCTCCGATTGGGGCGGCTTTTTTATGTTTGAAAGACAAAGATAGTTGACTAATAAGTCAAAAAAAACCGCCCCAAGACGGAGCGGTTTTTTCATTCATTTCCCGTAAGGGGAAAACTTACTTCACGATGACAACGCGTTGGACGCTGTTGTTGCCATTGTTGTCGTAGACGCTGAAGAAGTAGACACCGGCTTCAACATTCATCTCGATGTTGTTGACCACGTTGCCGAGCTTCACCACGCGCACCAGCTGACCAGCCACGTTGTAGATGGCCACGCTGTTGAGGTTCTCGCCTTCGAGGGTGACCTGCGAAGTGGCGGGGTTGGGATAGATGCTGGCAAGTTGGTTGGCAGTCTCTTCAACGCCATCGGTGACGGCGAGGGTGACAGGAATCTCAACGTGCGAAAGTTCTTCGTCGTTGGTGTTAATGATGAAGTTGGCTGTGTAGGTGTCGCCCATGCTGAGGCCAATGCTGTTGAGGCTCAGCGTGACGACATCGCTGGCACCACCCATGATGGAACCAAAGTTCTTGTCGATAGTAGCCCAAGTGGCGGTGACAGGAGTGCCTTGGCAGGTCACGCGGATGTGGGTGTTACCATAGCTGTTGCCACCGTTGGCAGAAATCGAGTTAAAGTTGCCGCTGGCGCGTTGACGATAGAGGTCGCCGTAAGGAACGGGCGTGCCACCGTCGAAGTTGGCAGCGTAGCCGCTGACAGCTTGAGTGAACTCGGCAGCCACGAAGAAGTTGAAACCAGTGAGGTCGACGGGCTCGTCGAAGGTGACGATGTTCCAGTCGCCGGTGACGATTTGGTTGTAGGGGATGGTCTTTTCGGCCAGCACCTGACCAACGGCGAACTCGCCTTGACCTTGCTGATAGATGCGGAGGGTCAGGTCGGTGTTAGGCTCAATGCCATTGCCGCCTTCAGAGCTCTCGCCAAGATAATATTGAGCCTTGGTGATTTGCGTACCCATCACAGCGCCAGCGTAAGAGGCAGCCGGGAACATGGCGCCCACTTCGATGACGGTGGGTTCGGTGATATTCCAGCCAACAAGCGAAGTTTGGTCACTCGGCTCGTTGTCGTAGTTCACCATTGAGGTGGCAGAGCCGCCAGCGCCCATACCGAAGTCGAGCCAGCCGGCCCAGTCGCCGATGGAATTACCGCTGTTGTCGATGGTGATTTCATAGGTTTGGAAATCGTCCTCCATCAGGTCGCCGTTGACTTCCATAGGATCGATGGCAAGCACAGGAGCGCTTTCGCCGCCAATCTTCTTGAAGCTGAAGTTGTCGAGGTAGTACTCTGAAGTAGCAGCATTCTCAGGCGGGAAGAAGTCCATGGCACCGAGGGTACGGCCAACGGTGTTCTCACCAAAGCTGTCCAAGCTCCATTGCCATTCGCAAACGAGAATCTCTTCTTCGCCAGGAGCGGTGTAGTAGTAACGAGCGATGTCGTTATCGGTGTCCACATTCAGGCGGAAGTGCATCCAAGCATCATAAACGCAAGCCACATCGGCGGTGCCGTTGCTACCAGCGTGAATGGTGCCATGACCAGGAGCTGGAGTTGAGGTCTGACCATCGTTGGTCATGTGCAGATAGCACTGCATGGCCCAAGTGCTGTTGGCACCAGCAAAGTGGTGCAGGATGTTGAAGTAACCGTTCTTGCCTTCGGGGACAAGGATGTCGAACTCGAGGTCGTAGTTACCATTTTCTTCGTCGCCGAGGAGAAGGACTTGGTCGTTACCATAGGTGAGGTGACCGCATTGCGTACCATCGAAGTTAGCGACAACGCCGTCTTCAGCACCGCCGGGAGCGTTGCTCCAAGTGGTCCACCAGTCATTGCCATGAGCGATAGCGTCTTGGGCAATCTTGTTGCCAACAGTGTAGTCCTCGAAAGGATCGAAGATCAACACCTCGTCATTGCTTTGCAGCGTGACTTCAAGGTTGTCGATGTAATACTCAGAAGTGGCAGCGTTCTCAGGCGGGAAGAAGTCCATGGCGCCAAGAACACGGTCGGTGGTGTTCTCACCAAAGCTGTCCAAGCTCCATTGCCATTCGGCCATCAACTGTTCATTGAAATAGAGTTGGGCAACGTCGTTGTCGGCATCGACATGCACGCGGAAGTGCATCCATTGGTCGTAGACGCAAGGCAGGTCGCAAGTGCCATTGCTACCAGCGTGAACCGTGCCGTGGCCAGGGGCCTGGGTCGAGTTCTGACCATCGTTGGTCATGTGCAGATAGACCTGCATGGCCCAGGTGCTGTTGGCACCAGCAAAGTGGTGCAGCACATTGAAGTAACCGTTCTTGCCTTCGGGAACGTAGGCATCGAATTCAAGGTCATAGACACCCGTCGAGGGGTCGCCTAATTGGATGATTTGGTCGTTGCCATAGGTGAAATGGGCAGCCATCGAGCCACCAGCCTCACCAAAGACACCATCCTCAGCACCGCCAGGAGCGTTGCTCCAAGTGGTCCAAGGATCACCATAGGTCTGAGCGATTTTAGCGCCGGCCACGCCGTCGTTGAAATCAAAGCTCAACTGAGCGAAAGCATTGCCACAAACGAAGGCAATCATCGCAACGAGTAAAGATACTTTTTTCATTTTTTTGAAATTTAGTTAGTTATTAAGTTTGTAACGTGTCGTTCGAAAGAACAGATGCGAAAAATCACGCTGCAAATATAATCAATTTTCCAATGATGCAAGGGGGAAGGGGAATTTTTTTTCAGTTAGGAGTTAGGAGTTACAAGTTGGGAGTTGGTAGTTGTTCGGTTGTCGCTTTGCGTCAGTGCGAGGAGAGCCTGCCACGAGCAAAACGCGGTGGAAGCAGTCCAGAGGTTGGGAGTTTTTAGTTTTTAGTTGGGAGTGGTTCAGTTGTCGGGGATTGAAATCGCCCGATGGATTGTCGTCGCCCCTTCAGGGCTTGGATGGCACCGCTTTGCGTCACTGCGAGGCACGAAACAGTCCAGGGTAGTAGTTTTTAGTTGGGAGTATAGAGTAGTTAGAAGTTGAAAGTAGGAGGTCAGGGATGTTTTTTGGTTTTGGAACTGTGAAGAGGTGGAGCGGCGTTTATTTCGGGAAATAACGCTTCAAAAAATCCGAGGGCGTCAGCACCTGCATGGTGGCGAATGCGTAATCCTTTATGTTGCGCGTCAGCAAGAAATTGGCCTGGAATTGGACCGCCGAGAAATATTGCAAAGCATCCTCGAAGTCATTGGCTTTCAAGGCAAGCGCCTTGTCAACGGCATTTTCGCCGACAGGGACAATGGTGAACACCGGCCTGAAAACCGACATAACATCATAGAACTTTTCAACGGGATAGTCTTTTCGGGTAATGTATTTGATATTCGCAATGCTCAAGTCCGAAATAAGAAGTTCAAAAACGCCGTCAACCGCCAAATCGAAAACACGCAGTGAATCTTCAAGGAACCCTTCTCGTTTCCAAAGCAAGTCGAGAAAGACATTGGTGTCGATGAAAACTCTCATTATCGGGCGTATTTATCGGTAAGACAATCTTCCTTGGCCTGTTTCCAATCGTCGGTAGCACTATCCTCGAAGGCGCCTAACATTTGGCGCATTTTCAGTTTTTGCTCGGAGCGTTTTTTGGCCTGCTGCCTCGCCTCGTCTTGGTAAATGGCCGCGATGGCGTCAAGTATCTTCTTCCAAAGCGAAGTGTCGGTTTTGTCGAACTGCTGGAGCAGTTGCATCGTGTCGGCTTGTAATTCAATTGCTGTCATAATCGCTGTTTTCTCTTTTTATGCCGCAAAGATAAACAAAAAACATGAGACGCAAGGGGATATGGGAGTTTTTTCAGTGGTTCGGTCGTCGGGGATTGAAATCGCCCGATGGATTATTATCGCCCTTTCAGGGCTTGGATGGCACAGCTTTGCGTCAGTGCGAGGCGGTGCGAGCAAAGCGCGGCAAAGCTTTAGATTTGCTTCCTCTTCATTCAGCGGATTCTGCGGGTTCTGCGTGAGGCGAAAAACTCATTTGTCGTCATAATGCCCGTAGGCGGAAAGCACGAGGACGAGCACCTGCATGTCTTCCACTTGGTAGACGAGGCGGTGCTTCTTGCTGATGCTGCGCGCCCATTGGCCTGCACGGTCTTCCTTCAGGGGATGCGGATGGCCCGTGCCAGTGTAGGGATGCGTTTCCAACTCGTTCAAAAGGCTCTTTGCCTTCTTGAAAGCCATAGGTTCATTTTTGGCAAGTTTGGCCAAACCTGCCAAAGCATCTTCAGTATAGTCGAGATTATATGTCATAACCACAACGTTTTAGCAATTCATCGACTGATTCTCCAGGCATCTGACGAGTAACCTTGCCTTGTTTCGCCTTCTCCAACGAGCGGTCAATCATGGCAAAAAACTCGTCCTTGGTCATCAGCGTATCGTCAGCTCTACGCTCGCAAGCGAGTTTCCGCAAATAACGCGTGGCTCGTTTCATCAGGTTGTCGTCTTCGGCTATCACACTGAGGTCGCGGAACAACTCCGCAGTCATTTCGGCTGTGTTCATAGTGTTTTTCTCCTTATTATCAATCCGCAAAGATAAACAAAAAACATGAAACGCAAGGAGATATAGGAGTTCTATCAAAAAAAACCCTATCTTTGCCCCATTCTTGAATCTTTGAATCTTTAAATTTTAAATCTTGAATCTTTAAATCTAAATTACCGATTATGCAAATCACAAAAGACTACATCGAAGCCAACAAAGAGCGTTTCCTTGAGGAACTCTTCGGCTTAATCAGAATCCCCTCCATCAGCTCCGAGTCGGCCCACAAGCCCGACATGATCCGTTGCGCAGAATGTTGGCGCGACAACCTGCTGAAAGCCGGTGCCGACAAGGCCGAGGTGATGCCCACCGAAGGCAACCCCATCGTCTATGGCGAGAAGATCATCGACCCGAAACTGCCCACCGTCTTGGTCTACGGCCACTACGACGTGATGCCCGTCGACCCGATCGACCTCTGGCACACCGACCCGTTTGAACCCGTCGTCAAGGACGGCAAGATCTGGGCTCGCGGCGCCGACGACGACAAAGGCCAGTCGTTCATGCATGCCAAAGCCTTCGAGACGATGGTCAAGACCAACACCCTGCCCTGCAATGTGAAGTTCATGCTCGAAGGCGAAGAGGAAATCGGCTCGGGCAGCCTCTCGAAGTGGATTGAGGAGTACAAAGACCTGGTGAAGGCCGACATCATCCTCGTTTCCGACACCTCGATGATCGCCACCGACGTGCCGAGCATCACCACGGGACTACGCGGCTTGGCCTATTGGGAAATCGAAGTCACCGGCCCCAATGCCGACCTGCACTCAGGCCTGTTCGGTGGTGCCGTGGCCAACCCGCTCAACACCTTGTGCGAGATGATTGCCAAGTGCATGGACGAAAACAACCACATCACCATCCCACACTTCTACGACGACGTGGTGGAAAGCACGCCCCGCGAGCGCGAACTTCTCAACATGGCGCCTTACAGCGAGGAAGACTTCAAGAAGAGCGTCGGCGTGAACGCCTTGCGCGGCGAGAATGGCTACACCAAGATCGAACGCGTCGGCATCCGCCCGACCTTCGACCTCTGCGGAATGTGGGGCGGCTATACGGGCGAAGGCTCCAAGACCGTGCTGCCCTCGAAGGCCTACGCCAAGCTGTCGTGCCGCCTCGTGCCCAACCAGAACCACGAGAAGATTGCCGAACTGGTGAAGGACTACTTCGAGCAGAACGCCCCCGACTATGTGACCGTTAAAGTCACGCCGCTGCATGGCGGACAGGCCTACGGCTGCCCCATCGAGCTGCCGGCCTACAAAGCCGCCGAAGCCGCCTACATGGACACTTACGGCAAGCAGCCCATCCCGATGCGTTCGGGCGGCTCCATCCCGATCATCGCGTGGTTCGAGGAAGTGCTCGGCATCAAATCCATCCTGATGGGCTTCGGCCTCGGCGAAGACGCCATCCACAGCCCCAACGAGAACTACCGCCTCGACCACTTCTACAAAGGCATCGAGACGATCATCGCTTTCTATCAGCATTTTGCGAAGGGTGAAGAAATCGCTTAAACCTTAATTATCATAGAGATCTGAAGGAAGGGCAAATTATGTCCTTCCTTCATTTTTTGATTATTTCAGAATATTTCACTATTCCATAGCATCTTCAGGAAATCGAGAACGTAAATCAATTCCTCGTCTCCGGATTTGCGGGTAATTGGGTCAAGTGACACAAGTATCAAGCGGCAGTCCGGGTGTTCTTCCTTGAAAGCCTTGAGGCCTTTTTTGTGCTTGGTCTCCACGTGTTCGGTTGACTTGATTTCGATGGCCACTTTTGCGTCGCCGATGATGGCATCCACCTCTTTTTTGTCGTAGGTGTGCCAATAGGAGATAACGTCACGTTTGTCGTTGTAACCTTTGTAGGCTATCATCTCCTGCATCACAAAATGTTCAAAGGCGTGCCCGTAGTCATCGGTCCCTCGTTTAAGGGAGTGACGCCCCATCAGATAGTTGGCAAGCCCGACATCAAAATAATAGAACCGAGGCGCTTGGACAATCTTTCGCTTGACTTCCTTCCTGAATGCAGGGATTTCATACCCGATAAGCGTATCGTAAAGGATTTGGAAATACGACTTGACCGTTTTTGCCGAAACTCCACAATCGGAGGCAATATTGGAATAGTTCAGCATCTCACCGTCGGAAATGGCGGCCACCTCCATAAAACGTTCAAAGGCATCGAGTTCCCTCACTTCGCCTTCTTCCCTGATTTCTTCGTCCAAATACACTTTCACATAGCCGGAAAGTCGCTTGGTGGCATCCTCAACCATATAATGACGAGGAATCATACCGTTCTGCACGGCACGGTCAATCTGGAAATCGGTCACTTCTGGCCAAACAAGAGGGTACAGTGTTTCGGGTATGGCACGACCGCCTAACGTATTGGCACCTGAGCGTTTGAGTTTCCGTGCGCTGGAACCGCTAAGGATGAACCACAGCCCTCTATCCACCATCAACGAATGCACCACATCCAGCAGCTCCGGGACTTTTTGGATTTCATCCACTATGACAAGTGTGCCAGCAGGTTTGTCCTGCAGGGCTTCCCATAGGGAATTCGGATTCAGCTTGAAGGCCCTTCTAACACTTGGATTGAGCAAATCGTAGTAAATTCCGTCGTTAAACCGTTCTTTCAAAAGGGTGGATTTCCCTGTCTGACGTGCACCAAACAGAAACATTCCTTCGTCCAACTTACGCTCAATATCAAATATCCTCTTGTACATATTAACTTCAAATTTAGGGAGCATACTCCTGAATTTTATGGAAATTTCGGGAGTACGGTCACGAATTTACCTTCAATTTTCGAAGTGCAAAAATATGAAAAAAGCAATAAACGCAACCAAATGCACGATTTTTTTCAGCACAAAACGGGAAGAATCATCATTATTTATGTAAATCCGAAAACCGGATTTTATGATTTGCATAAAAACCGAAAAAAAAGTACCAATAACAGACAAAAAAGGGAGAGTGTTTTTGCTCTCCCTTCTTATTATACCGCAAACGATGAATTACTCTATCACCTTTTTATAATACGTCCCAGCTTTGAAGTTCTCGATACCACCTTTCAGGAAGTCTACAAAGGCGTCCTTGTCTAAATCGTAGGCACGGGGCTTCATCAGGAGGTTGCCGTTGTGGTCCATAAGGCAGTAATAAGGCTGGGCGTTGGTACCGAACTTCGAGATTTGGAAGTCGGCATACTTGCGCCCGATGGTCTTCTTTTCCTTGCCGTCGTAGGTCGAAGTGTACCATTCCTCTTCGGGCAAGGAAGTCTT
>DGXB01000086.1 GCA_002396205.1 Bacteroidales bacterium UBA4243 | reverse complement strand
AGCAACACCAAGACCGCCGGAATGAGAAATGAGGCGAAGCCATTCTGTGTATTGAACATCGGGACATACTCATATTCAATGGGATAAGCGAAAGTGGAGACCTGCTTTTCGGTCGCGCCCACCAGCCGTTGCGCCTTGATGTCCTTGTTCATCGCCAACGAGACTTCGGTACACGACGACAGCACCGCCTTGAAGTACAACAAACTGCCCATATCGGAATACAGTTCGACGATGGCCTGCCGACCTTCCATCAAGGCTTGGTCGAAGTCGGCAGGAATGTAAATCAGGCAGTAGGCTTGGCGTTTGTGGATGAGGTTCACCGCCTCCTGCATATCGGCGCAATGGCCAACGATTTCGACATCCGCTGTAGCATCCACCTTGCGCAAAAAGTCACGACTTGTGGACGAGTTGGCCAAATCGACCGCTACGGTAGCAACTTCCCTAACGCTCTCGTTGCCATAAAGATAAGCATAAAGCAAGGGATAAAGCAACGGCACGATGAAGAAAAACACGATAACACCCTCATCGAAAAGCGAGTTGTGCAATTCCTCGCGAAAGATTTCCAGAATATGATGCAACCACTTCATTTCATTTCGTATATTGATATTCCAACAGACACTTTTTCAAACGATTAGGCAGCAAGAATGGCAGAATCAGGAAGGCCACCAAAGCCGCATAGTTCAAGTAAGAATAGTACATCGGCAAGCCATTGAGCGCCTGGTCGACATAAATCAGGTAATAATGCCGCAACGGAAACAAGTATGACAACGCTCGCAAAGGTGCCGGGAACGCGATTTGGGGGAACGAGAATCCCGAAATCGGGAACGACAACACGCCCCAAAGCGTGGCGATGCTCAACGCCCATCGCAACGAGGGCAACAACTCGCACAAAAACACGCCGAACGCCTGAGAGACAAGTATCAGAAGCAAGGCCGCCAAAGCCATAGGCCACAGGCCGCTTCTCAACGGGAAGTCCCAAAAGGCGTACAACAACACAAGATAGGTGCTTCCCATCACAATCCACACCAAAAGTTGAGGCAACAATTTGCCCATCAGTGCCTTATGGATATTGCCCTCGGCCAGTTCCATCCAGCGTTTAGAAGTCCCTTCCTTGACTTCGCTATGAATCGAGTAAATCGTCACCTGAAAAATGAGCAACATCAGCATTGCCGGCAGCAGAATGTTGGAAAGATAGATGGAGTAGTTCAGTCCCGGATTGCCGATGGCGTGCATTTCCATTTTGATGGGTTGCAGCACCCCCATCACCTGATCGTCGGTGAAACCTTTGGCATAAAGCGTCTCACGCGCGATGGCACCAGAGGCCAACTCGGCCATCATTTTCATATCACGGTATTCCAACGAGGCGGGAATCAGGTAGGCGGCGTTGGTGTAGAACGACACCTTGGGCTGCTTGCTGGACAAAGCCTTTTCGGTCGTGCCTTGAGGGATGTAATAGAAGGCGTAGATTTTGCCCTGTTGCAATGCCTCGCGGGCTTCGCCAAAATTGGCATATTGCTCCACTATGGCGGTTTGCTGGAATGCGTCGAGATTGCGAAGCACCTGCCGCGTGATGGCGGTGTTGTCCTCGTCGACCACGCCCACAGGGATGTCGACCGGCAACCCTTTCCCCATCAAAGTGGTGAAAAAGACATAGCCCACCAATGGCGCGACGACCATACAGAAAAGATAGACCGGCTGCGAAAGCATCCGTGCAACCTCGCGCTGCGCGATGCGCCAAACCACCCGCTTGTTGCCCTTTCCGAAACTCATCTCCTGTGCTCCTTCTTCACAATAACACTCATTCCCGGACGAAGGTCGCCCGTGGCCGAAAGTGGCGTGGCCCTCACCTCGAAGGTCTTCAGGTCATATTGTCCCGTTTCCTTGGTGGCCTTCCAAGCCGCGAAGTCGCCGATGTCCTTCATATAACTGACCTTCATCCTTACCGTCCTGTCGATGGCAGGAACATAGGCATCGAACTCCGACCCGATGTAGAAATCCTTCAAATAATCCTCGCGCACATTGAAGCTCGCCCATTGGTCATCCATCTGAGCAATGTTCATAATCGGTGCGCCCGTGCCAACCAGCTCGCCAAGGTGCGGAAAGATTTCCGTTACCTCACCATCGGCATAAGCAGTGAGGAAAGTCTCGTGGATATATGAATTCACCTCAGCCACAGCACCTTGCGCCTGAAGCACCTTGGCGGCGGCCATTTCCTTGTCTTCCTCCTGGGCGCCATCGAGTGCCAAACGGTATTGCGATCGGGCCGCTTTCTCGGTGGCGATGGCAGCATCGCGTTGCGCCTTCACCTCGTCGTATTTCTGGGCAGTCACCACGCCGTCCTTATAAAGGTTGCTGATACGGCTGAACGACTTTTCCGCGATTTCAACACCCACTTTCGCTTTCTGCCACATCTCGTAGGCACCTTCCTTTTGCGGCTCACGCGCACCTGCCTGTGCCTTGGCACTTAAGGCAAGCGCCTGTTGCTCGACGGCTTCGGCCTGTGCCTTCTTTGCCTCCACTTCGGGGGCTTCGAGAATGGCCAAAGTGTCGCCTTTATGCACCTTTTGGCCTTCTTGCACCTTAAATTCGAGGATGCGGCCAGGCACCTTACTCGACACGCGGTATTCCGTCACCTCGGCCTGGCCTTGCAGGTATTCCGTTTCCTTGTGGAATGTGAGGATGCCGATGACGCAAACCACCGCAATTACACCTGCCAACACGCCCAAGGCGAGGTAGGTGTTCATTCTTTGTTCTTTTATTGTGGACATAATCAGGGATTTAAGATTTAAGATTCAAAATTCAAAATTTAAGATTTAAAATTTAGGGTTCAAGATTTCATTTTGTGAGAACACCGGCAGCTTTGCGGAGATTGACAGCTGCCATAATGCGGTCGATTTTGGCATCAATGTAGTCTGAATGTGCTTGCAACCAAGCGGTTCGGGCCAAATCCAGAACGGAAGAAGCGACAACGCCTTCGCGAAAACCAGCGGTCGCCATACGGAGGTTTTCGTCGGCATCGTCCAACTTCTCCCGTGTTTGTTTCAATCGCGCATCAGCCTCGTTGAGTTGCGTTTCGCATTGCCTCACCTGAAGCATGATCATCTCCTTGGTATCATCGTAGGTGTATTGCTGGATTTTCGCTTCCGCCTTTGCCATTCGCGTCTTGTTATAGCCCTCGCCCCAATGGAAAATCGGGATTTTGGCCATCACGCCGAAATTCCACATCCCGCCAAACTCGTTCTGGAAGCCGTTGAAGCACGACGGGTTGCTAATCACATAGTTGCCGAAAGCACCAATCGTGGGCAGATAGTCGGAACGCACCACAGCCACCTTTTTGGCATAAATGTCGTTGGCCAGACCAAGACATTTCAGTTCGGGTCGGTTGGCCTCGATTTCGCTCTCCGAAAAGCGAAGCACCTCGTTGGTCACCAACACATCGTCAAGTTTCTCGTCGGCCAAAACGATGTTGGAGTCCAAGGACAAGCCACAAATCTGACAGAGCAGCATTTTCGAGAGTGTCAGGCCGTTTTGCGCCTTCAGCAGCGCTGTCTCAGCCTCATTCAGCTTCACCTTCACCGACAGTTGGTCGGAACGGGTGGCCACACCAGCGGCAAGCATCTTGTCCATATCCTTGTCCAGTGTGCGCAACGATTCGGCGTAACTATCGGCCAATTTCAGCTTGTTGGCGACGGAAACAATCTGCCAATACGCCTTTTCAGTAGTGGCCAGTGTTTCCTGCTGCTGCATATCCAACTTCGACTCGGCCAAACTTCTCAAGTCCTTAGTAATCTGGTTATAAGCCACAATCTTGCCACCAGCGAAGATAGGCTGTTGCACCGAAACGACACCCGCAATCACGTTCTTGGTGTCGATCTTGAATGCGTCCGAAACCTGTTCACCAATCTGGTTCAGCGACCCTTCCACATCAAGGCTCATCAGGTCGGTGACCAACTTGTTCAAGGTTGGGTCGTGCTGCAAAAGTGCCCACGAAACCACGGCCATGGGGTCGTTGTTGTAAACAGCCAGCACCTGCTCGCGATAGGCATCAATTTCGCCCTGCGCCGTTGTCCCTATGCTGTTGAGCGCAGCCATATTCTCATCGCTCAGCAATTGGAGGTTTCTGCTATTGTGCATATAAGTGCCCGTTGCCGACACTTTGGGCAGGTAATTGGCGTAGGAGGCATACATTTCGTAACGAGCCTTGTCGACCTCCTCCTCGGCCACTTTCAGTTTCTTGTTGTTCTCGAGGGCGAGCCGTCGGCACTCGTCCAAAGTGAGCATCCTTTGCGCAGGCATCGTCAGCGAAACCGCACAAAACGCAATCACCAACACACTGTTTTTCAATACTTTATTCATTTTCTATTCCTTTTTGTTCGATGCTGCAAAGAAAGGGCTTCTTTTTCGACCAAAAGGAATAATATTTTCACCAAAAAATATCTAAAGGTCGAAATATTCATATTTTTCGACCAATAATAAAAAAGATTTATCTATTTTTGTCGAAAATTTCAACGAATGGAAACAAAAGGATACAACAGTTTCAGCATTGCGCGGGCAAAGGAATTGTTTTTGACTGACAACATTATTAATATAGGTGACGACTTCATCTTGGCCGAGCGCACCAACGAAGCCAACTACGACCTGTTGCGCTATCCGTGTCGCGTTGACGCATATGTGGCGGCGTTTTGCAAGAAAGGCAGTTTCAAGTGCAGCATCAACTTGAAGGAATACGAGATTCACGAGGGGATGATGCTGCTCAACTTGCCCCAAAACATCATCCGCCTCGAATCAAAGCCATCGGAAAAAGCGGCCACTCTGACCATCATTGCCGTTTCGACTCGGTTTCTCGACCAATTCCGTTCCGACATCAGCAAAATGCTCAATGAAGCCATCACCATACTCGATAATCCCTGCTTCACCCTACAAGCCGACGAACTCAACTTGGTGCAAGAGCATATCCACCTCATCAACAGCATCATACATTCAGATTATGCCTATGCCAAAGAAAGTGTTAGCCACCTTATTTCATCGGCTTTCTTCACTTTCGGAAGTTTCCTTAACCAGCGGCTACAAAAACAAAGCGAAGAGGAGCGTCCCGCCTCGACACGTCACAAAATTGTCTTTGAACGCTTCGTGGATTTGGTCTCGCGCCACCACCTCAAGGAACGTGGCGTGGGTTTTTATGCCGACGAACTCTGCATCACGCCCAAATACCTCTCAAAAATCGTGAAAGAGACCAGTGGGCAATCGGCTCCCGAATGGATCGACCAATATGTCATCCTTGAAGCGAAGCAAATGCTGAAACACAGCGACTTGTGCATCAAGGAAATCTCCGACGAACTGAATTTCGCCAACCCATCGTTTTTCTTCAAGTATTTCAAGAAGCACACGGGCATGACGCCGAACCAGTATCGGAACAGCTGAAGGGTTTCATTTCGGCAATTCAACGGCAGGCCAGCCAAAGTCTTGCACCATCTTGACCGGAAGGTTGTTCTTCTTCACATAGTCGGCAATGAACTGCAACCTGATGCTCTCGCGTTTCTCTTGGTTGCTGTTGACCTCATGGAAGGCTTCATACTGGTCGCCAAAGATCCTCTTGGCACTTTCAAGGTTGCCAGCGCCGTCCTCAACGACTTCGAAGCTGGTCACTTCCATACCTTTGTCAGTCTTCTTAAGATGCATCAAGCCAGGATGGCTGCCTCCCGAAACGGTCTTCAGCGTGTCGCCCGACTGGTTGTAGTTGAATACCCAGAAATCGCCCCAAACCTTAACATCCTCAGGATTACCATAATCGGCACTAATGACAAAAGGAGAAGGGATGCAGAGTTCTCCTTCGACATAGTTTTTGCCGATGACATTCACCAGATAGTCGGCCACGGCAGCATCGCAAGCAGCGGCATCAACCTTATTGTCAACGACTTGCTTGTTTTCCTCTTTGGGTTGTTGCTTGGTGTCGTTATTGCCACAGCCAACAAAACCTAAGCCGCAGAAAAGGATGGCGGCCATCATCCACATTTTCATTGATTTGTTCATTACATTCTTGTTTTGTGAGTAAATTTTCTGCAAAGGTAAGGGTTATTCTTCAATCCGCAACGCTGGAATACCTTTTTTCACTTCTCCAACCATTCCAAACCGAAATTATAGAACACCATGGAATAACCCAGCGAGTCGCTGTTGGACTCCTCCACGTAAAGACCTATGCTGTGGTCGGGCAAGATGCATAGCGAGGAATATGCTGCATCGTAAGGAACGATGCACTTGCTCACAGGCCAAGTCTTGCCTTCGTCATAACTGACGTAAACCGTCACGTTCTTTCGCCCTTCGGCGCAAGGCAAGGAATGGAGCAGGATGTTCTTTTCATCGCCATCCTTTATAGACGAATAGCGAATAATGTCGCCGTTGCAGGCAGTAGCCACAAGGTCGGGCCAGGCGGAGGTCTCGGGCTGCCATGTGGCACCGCCATCGTCAGAGATGTTGTACCACCGTTCGCCTTCGTGGCGGATGCTCATCAGTATGCGGCCGTCGGCCAACTCCACCACCTTGGCCTCGTCGCCGCGTTGCGAGGCACGACCCGAAATTTGCCATGTCTCTCCATTGTCGTCGGAATAAACCACATAGTTGCAGGCTGCCCATTCCTCGGTGTCGCGCACGGCGAGGACAAACATGATGCGTCCCGTAGAGGTCAGCAGGCCGTTACCGGATGCGAAGAAGGCCGACCACCAAGTGCGACTCACTTCGTTGGGACATTTCGCACCATAAAGTTCATCGGTGATGTCTTTAGGCTCGGTCCAGGTCTGGCCATTGTCGTAACTCCTTGCGATATAGGTCCGCAGTGGGTTTTCGGGTCTGCCCTGCCAAAAGCCACAGCCGCCCACAAAAGCCGCCAAGAGGCCACCTTCGTCGTTGGTGTGCACGAGGGCGCAGTCGCCGAAGCCCTTCCCTACCCCTTGGCCTTCGACCAATGTGTAGGGTTCGCTCCAGGTGCGGCCGCCATCAGTGCTTCTATTAATAAGGATATCGATGTCTTCGGGCAGGTCAGCATCGTTGAATTTGCGTTTGTCGGTGGCGATGACCAACGAGCCGTCCTTAGCCGTAATGATGGCTGGGATGCGATAGTTGGTCGAATTGTAGTCGCCAGGGCGATAAATCACTGTGCGCGTGATGATGGTGTCAGTCTTGGCTTCAACGGTTTGCTTCGGTTGGTCTGCGTTGCCGCAAGCCCCCAAAGCGAGGCAAAAGGCCAGAATTGGAAGGATGTGTCTCATAAGCGTTTAGATTTTGCGCAAAAATAGGAATTTTCCCCAACAAAAAAGCGACCTCATACCGAAGTCGCTTTATTTTGTTTTTCCTCTAACAGGTTTTTAACGGATCACCATCTTGCTCGTGATTTCCTCGCTTTCGTTCTTGGCTTTCAGGAAATACACGCCTTTCGGGCATTTGGCAAGGTCGAGGGCGGAATTGCCTTCGTGACGGTTTTCGTAGACCTTGCGGCCCGTGATGTCGTAGACTTCAACGTCCCATTGGCCTTCGCCGAGGTTGAGGTTGAAAGCACCGTTCGATGGATTGGGATAGACGGCATTGGTCGCCATCTCACTTTCGAGGACTTCAGCCAACGAGGTCTCAAACATCACGGCTTGGTAGACTTCCTTGTTGCCGACATAGTTCTGCACCCAAGCCACAAGATGGCAGTCCTCAAGCGGATAGGCGATCTCGAACTCCTCAATGACATCCATCTTGGGGCCGACGAAAGGCGTGCCTTCCTCGGTGGGGATGAGGTCGCGGACGAGGTGGTTCAACTCGCTCATGCCTTGCCACGAATAGGCCAAATGGTCTTGCGTGAGGGCGATGAACACACGCACGTCGTCACCGCTGCAATCGCCAACTTGCTCCACTTGGCAGACGACTCGATAGAGGTCTCCTCCAATGGCATCCAAAGTCATGTTGATGGTGAACGGGCTGGTCACGCCAATGCGGTTTTGGTAGTAGGGCTGGTAGTAATAATAGGTGTTGCTGCCGCCACCAGGCAGGCTGTTCATGCCATCCACAATCAGCGTGGGGCAACCGGCATGGGGATAATAGTCGACGCGACGCTGTATCTCGTCGGTGTAGAGCGAAGGCTCCGAGAAATAGTCGTCTTGATAGCACACAGGCGCAATGGCCATGCCATCTGCAATCATGTCGGCGATGCCTTCTTCGGCACCAGGGCAGTTGCCACAATAGATGCCGGTCATCAGTTCAAAAAGCACGCACTCGCGAGCCACGTTCTTGGTTTGAGCAAACATCACAGGCATGGCGAGCATGGCAGCGATAAGTAAAAAGAAATTTTTCTTCATTTTTGTAAAGTTTAAATCAGTAGCTATTTATTTCTGCTTGAACATTCAGATCATTGGATTGTCAGTTTGGCCGTAACCTCATGGCCATCGTTTGTGGCCTTCAGGAAATACAATCCCTTCGGGCATTGACCAAGGTCGAGGAGCGACTGGCTTTCGTGACGGCCTCTGTATACCACGCGACCCGTGAGGTCGTAAACTTCAATGTCCCAACGGCCTTCGCCGAGATTGAGGTTGACTTGACCATTGGAAGGGTTGGGATAGACATCCAAAACGGCAGGCTCGTTTTCGACGATGCCGATGTTACCGCAGTCGTCGATCAGAGGAAGGATACGCCAAAGGGTATCGCTGTCGAAAGCCGGCAGGCAGTCGCAGGGCACCACAATCTGGTAACTGGTGTTGATGCCACCAAACGACGCTGGCTCGATGGTGAAAGGCATGGTGTTGCTAATGTAGATGAATTGCAATTGCTGGCAGCCGTAAAAGGCGTATTCGTCCATAAGCGTCATGGTTTCCGGAAGCACAATCTCCTTCAGTTGAGGGCAGTTGCCAAAAGCCATGTAGTTGATTACGTTGATATTGTAGGGCAAACTGACGCTGGTGAGGTCCGGACAATTGTTGAAAGCCTTGATGCCAATGCTGGTGACTCGGAAGATTTGACCATCGAATTCAACCGTTTCGGGGATGACAACGTCGCCCGAATAAGTGCCATCGTGGTCAGCATTTTGGACCGAGAGCGTGGTTTCGCCACAACCTCCATTAGGGTCCTCGTGAACGAGTTTGTTGTAGTAGATGCCGTCCACCTCAAATTCATAGGCGAAGGCTTGCTGGCCAGCCAACAATAAGGCTGCAACCATGGGGATTAGAAACAATTTCTTCATTGTAGTAATTAATTTGTTAGTATTGTGTGAATTATATAGACTTATTGTATCATCAGCTTCGTCGTCACTTCGCGACCATCGCTCATGGCTTTCATAAAATACAATCCCTTGGGGCATTGGCCGAGGTCGATGACTGATTGGCCTTTATGATTGCCCTCATAAACTTGACGGCCCATAAGGTCGAAGACTTCCACGTTCCATTGGCCTTCGCCGAGGTCAAAATTAAATTGGCCGTTGGAAGGATTGGGATAAACCACGAACCCGACATTCTCCGTCTCGTCAACTGACTGCGTCTCTTGGAACGTCACGATTTGTTTCACTGAGGTCTTGCCTTCTCCATAAATCGACTGAACTTCAATGACATATAGCTTTTCCGGTTGGAACGTAAACTCATATTCGTTTTCAGTGGTGGCTTCCGCAACCAAAACGTTGTTTACATACACATTGTAACCCGTCGGCGTGCCTTGCGAAGGGGCATCCCACGAAACAAGGAGGCAATGGCAATACACACCATCCTCCTCCTCGGCCTTCAGATTTTGCACTGAATATGGATGCTCGTCGGTGTATTCGTATGCGAAACGGCTGTTGTAAATCTCCTTGGTGGCATGGTTCTGAACCCAGACAGCCACTTCCAAATCGTTCATTTCCTCGACATGGGTAGAAGCCATATCGTATTCAAACTCAAAGTGTTGCTCCTCGCCCACGGTGAAATTCACTTGCGTGCCTTGGGCATCGGGGAGCATCTTCATCATGACGTGGAAAAACTCCGTCTCGCCGTTGCTGCCTGTGTTGTTGACCGTCCTTTTTTCGTTCACCGAAACGAAAACACGGGCGTTTTGGTCGACGAAAGGCATGATGTCGGCCACCACCTTGATGGTGCTGCCTTGCATGGAGAACGAGCTGCGGATGTCGAACAGCGCCACCTGCTCCAACATGGGTTCGAAATTGGTGGACAGCACCGGATTTTCGCCTTGGTCGACGCCATCGAGGAAGGCTTGGGGGACGCCCACCACGTTATAATAATAGAAACGGGTATCGCTTTCGGAGGTGTGGTATCGATCTCCAAAAGTGGGATACTTCACGAAGGCGAACTGCCCAGCATAGTCCTCGCAAAGCTGGTGCAAAGCCTCGTTGTTATCCACGCACGGGCCGCACGTCGACGACGAGAAACTCTCAATCATCACATTCCTTTCGCCAATGGCGTGAACCACAGTGAGGGTCAGGGCGAGCTCATTGTTTTCGTCGTTGTCGTCGCCTTCCGCGCCATTGACTTCCAGTATTTTGAAAACACAGTCGTGTTGGCCCAAACCAAGGTCGACGGGAGTATTGAAGGTCAGCACGTCGGTGGTCATATAAGGGATGTTAACCGAGAAAGTCTCTGCCACAGGCTCCTGACCGTCAACCTGATAACTCAACTCGACCGAAGTGATGGCATCGGTGCCGTAGTTGAGCACCTTCACGCCAAGATTCGTTTCGCCGTAGGGAAGCGTAGCCGGAAATGCCAACCTCGTGAGGCCCAAATCATTGTTCGTATTGCTGATGATTTCGATGTCGTCGAAAAACCATTGGATGAACTGGTGGCTGTCGGTATCGACGAACACGCAGAACTGCACGTTGGGCTGCCCCATGTCGGGCGATTCGATCGACTCAAGCACATGGTAAACCGACGATGAATTGTAGGTGTGGCGCCAGCACTCGTTCCAGGTGACGCCGCCATCGGACGAGGTCGCAATGCCCATGTCGTTGGAACCGTAGAAATGCTCGTAGGAGTGGTTGAACGTAAATGTCACGCCGCTCACGCCCGTCAAGTCGAAAGCTGGAGTGACCAAGCGCGCCATGCCAGTGAAATATGGAGAAAATTGCAGTTCCATCTCGTTGGGCGTGCCGCCTGCATTGTTCGTACGGGAAACGACCCAGTTGTTGCCGCCTTCGCCCATGGTCGACCATCCGGCAGGGATGGAGTTACCGTCAAAGGATTCGTGAAGCAAGACAGCGCGATTTTGTGCCAATCCATTGAATGAAAGCAGGATAGCCACCGCAATAGTAATAATTACTCTTATCATGTTTTTCGCAGATTTAGATAGTTTGTCTTTAATAATATCTAATTAGGTGCAGCCAATTGACAAATAATAACACAAGAGGGAAAAAAATCCATCCTTTTCACACAAAGGCCTGGAAAAATGTTCGGATAATGGGCTAAAACTTCATTTTTTTTTTCGGTTTTAGCCCATTATCAGAATATCAATTTCAACTTATAATATTGATTTATAATATTTTACAATAAACAAATATCATTTAAAAATCGCTGCGAAAACTGTCATATTATTGTCGCTTTGTTCGAGGCGGAGGTCGCCGTTGTGGCGCAGCATGATTTGGCGCGAGAGGCTCAGGCCGATGCCCGTGCCGTTGGGCTTGGTGGTGTAAAACGGCAAAAAGATGTCCTCGATTTGCCTCAGCGGGATGGCCTTGCCATTGTTGATCACGCGGATGACGGTCTGGTCGTCGCGGTTGAGGTCGGCGGTGATGCGAATGACGGTGGCTCCGGCCTGCACAGCGTTCTTGATTAAGTTGTTGAACACCTGCATCAGCTGGCCTTCGTCGGCATAGATGAGCAGGTCGGGCGTGTTGGCTTGGTACGATAATGACGCGCCTTGTTCCGCGATTTTGGCCATGTTGAGCGAAAGCACACGGCGCATCATCTCGTCGACCATCACAGCTTGGCGCACGGGCGGTGCCACCTGCGAGAGGTTGCGGTACGACTCCACAAAACGGATCAAGTCCTTCGACGAGGCCGAGATGGTCTCCAAGCCCGCCTTCATGTCCACGTCGTCGGCCTGGGTGAGCGCGTCGCTCAACGAGGCGATGGGCGCAACGGTGTTCATGATTTCGTGCGTCATCACGCGGAAGAGTTTGCTCCATGAGTTCGTCTCGTCGACGGCGGAACGCCTCTCGAAGATGCCACGAATGCGGTTCAAGGCGCGGTTGAGGCGGGTGTTTTCCTTGAAGTGAAAATTCATCTCGCCGTCCTCCAAGGCATCCATCGCGAAGGTCACCTTGCGGGTGTCACGCCGCCGCACGATGATGGCTGTCACCACCACAGCCACGGCGACCGCCGCCACAACCACCAATATCCACAGCCAAGTGCTCATATCCCGTATTTCTTCAAGCGACTATACAAGGTCGGACGACTGATTTTCAATGCTTTGGCAACGAGTGTGAGGTTGCCGTTGTATTGCCTCATGGCATTGCGGATGACTTGTTCCTCAGCACTTTCGAGGGTCTCGTTTTTCAGCTTCGGCGTTTTCTCTTCCATCAGTTCGCTGGCACGGATTTGCAGGTCGGCTGCCTGAATCTGCTCCGACTCGGAATAGATGACCGCCTTCTCGATGCAGCCTTGCAACTCGCGGATGTTGCCACTCCAGCGACAGCGCAGCAACAGTTTCCGCGCCTCGTCGGAGAGGCTATTGGCCGTGCGGTGGTATTTGGTGGCATATTGCTTGATGAAAAGCTCTGACAACGAGACGATTTCATCCTTTCGCTCGCGCAAAGGCGGCAGTTGCAGCACCATCGTATTGATGCGGTAGAACAAGTCCTCGCGAAAACGTCCCTCTTTGACCATCTTGGCGAGGTCCATGTTGGTGGCGCAAATCAAGCGGATGTCGATGGGGATAGGCCTCGTGTCGCCCACGCGGGTGATGGTGCGGTTTTGGATGACGCGTAGCAGCTTGGCCTGCTGGGTGAGCGGGATGTTGCCGATTTCGTCCAAGAAGAGCGTGGTGCCGTTGGCCTGCTCAAACTTGCCGATGTGGTCGGCGTGGGCGTCGGTGAAGGCACCTTTCACATGACCGAACATCTCGCTCTCGAACAGCGTCTCGGTGATGGCCCCAATATCGACGCTCACCATCGGTTTGGCTGAACGGTTGGAGAGACGATGTATCTCGTTGGCCAACACGTCCTTACCAGTACCATTTTCGCCTAAGATAAGCACCGTGGCATCGGTCGGGGCGGCCATTTCCACCATGTGACGGAGGTTTTTCATCGCCTCGCTCTTGCCCCATTGCATGGGTGGCGTGGCGTTGGTGTAGGGCGGACACATTCGATGTGTCCCTACAGAATGTGTCCCTACACGATGTTTCTTGCAGGCCGTTTCGAGGGTGGCGAGCAGTTTGGCATTGTCCCATGGCTTCACCACGAAGTCGAAAGCACCGCGTTTCATGCCTTCCACGGCGAGAGCAATGTCGGCGTAGGCCGTGAAGAGCACCACCTCCACCTCGGGGAAGTTGCGTTTGAGTTCGGAGAGCCAAAAGAGGCCTTCGTTGCCCGTGTTGGTGTCGGTCTCGAAGTTCATGTCCAAGAGCACCGCGTCGGGCTTGAATTGGCGCATCGCCTCCATCAGCACCTTGGGCGAGGCGATAAGTTCGACCTCGGCAAAGCGCATGGGCAGCAGGATATTCAGTGCCGACCGGATGCCGGCGTTGTCGTCGACGACGAGGATTTTTGATTTGAGTTTGGGCATTTTTCAGTTGTCTGTTTTTAGTTGTTCAGTTTTTTGACGCGGGACTGAGGGACGAGAGACGTTATAATCTTAGTATTTCCACCATTTCGGCTGGCGTAACCACAAAAGGCTTCTTCGGGAAATGCTTGATGTTTCCCGTGACCAAATAGGCATCGTCCTTGCTGAGCGTAACTTCATAAAAGACAATGTCTTTCGGGTCGGGGAAAACACCTTCGAAGGTGGTGGTCCGTTCCAATCTAATGCCTACCGTTCTCATAAGAGTCTCCACCAAGTCAACATCTTCCTTTCGAAACGGGAATTTGCTACGGCCTAATACTTCCACATATTCATCAAGAATCTCGTAATTATACAAAGGAGTTATTTTCCCATCAAGAACAGCATCGAAAATCTTTGCTGTGTTTGACTCTCTGTTATTTCTCGATAACAAAGCAGATACAATCACATTAGTATCGATAACGGCAAAAACCTTATTTCTTTCCATAGCGAACTTCGTGGATTATTCCATTAATTTCGTCAAGCGAAAGGTCTTGCAATCCCGCAGCAGCAGCATCTGCCCTCATTCTTTCGACTGCAAGTCTTGCCTTTCTTCTCACTTCCTCTTCTGATTCCGTCTTGATTTCAAACGGAATTCTGCGTTCGCGCACCATCGTCTTGATGAACAACATCAGTGCGGCAGTATTGCTCAAACCGAACTCATCGCAAAGGAGATCGAATTTTTGTTTTAAATTACTGTCAAGTCGAATTGACATCGTGGTTGTTTGTGACATATTGCTTTACATTTTATTGGTTTGTACTGCAAAAATACATAAAATTTCAATACAATGTATGTCTTTTTTGCATTTTTACTGCGGATTACACGGATGGGACTCCAAAAATCCGTTTCATCCGTGTAATCCGTGGTTTCAACATCACTCCTTTTGCAACACGTCCCTGGGGTTGCTCTTGACGTTTTTCGCCTGCATAATAGGTGCTCATAACTGTTGATTGTTTAATTCTTTTGCCAAACGGTTGAGTCTGTCGGTGTCAATAGGTTCCAAAATGATTTCTTCGGGTTCGAGATCCAAGAGAAACTGCATATAATTCGGAAGCGTCAACAGAGGGCCTTCACGCCCAACGTTGAAGTCGCCGAACTTGATGGCATGGTACACATGATATTTGTCGGGATGCTTCAGTGCAGTTGAAAGACTCTTGGCCTTGGCAGTCTTAGCCTTGACTTCAACGGGAACACATTCCCCCTTGTAACCAATCAGAAAGTCTAATTCCATACCCGATTCCTTGCGATAGTAGTACAAAGCCTGCTCTTTCTTGTGCAGTGTATCAGCCATCAGATTTTCAAAGATGGCACCTTTGAAGCCTCCCAAGTTTCCTTGAATAATGTCGTTCCGGGTAGAACCGCCAAGCATGGTGACAAGCAATCCAATGTCGGTAACATACACTTTGAAGGTTGATTCTATGGCATTGCCTTCCATTGGCAAGCCAGTCGCTTCCGTGTTATAACAACGACGGATCATTCCAGCATCTTCCAACCATTGAAGCGACCCTGCGTAATCCTCTGCGCGACCATCTTTCTTGATGAGATTGTATTGGAACTTTTTGTAGTCCTTGGCTAATTGCTTGGTAATGGAATCGAAGCAGCCGCGAATGTAGGATTTGTCATCGTCGCTGGCATATTTCACCATGTCGTCTTTGTATTCTTTCAGAATCCTACGAAGGACGGCATCAACCTTGCTCATGTTGCCCGTCTCTATCAGCTTGTTCACTGCTGCGGGCAAACCGCCAACGGCGACATAACGGTTCAAGAGGTCCTTCATGGCGACATGCATCCCCATTGGAACAGGTTTTTCATTCTCCAGGCAGTTTTTCAGAAAGGCAATCACTTCTTCAGAAATGCCATTGGCCCACAGGAACTCCTCGAAATCAAGCGGATACATCTGCACGATGTGTTCAGAGCCAACAGGAATGGAATTTTTCCCCAACTGAATATCGTCCTCGCGTTTCCGTTTCAGTTTCTTTTTCTTCTCGCCATACCCCTGAACGCCCAAAAGGGAGCCGGTGGCAATCACATCAAAACGACCGTCTTCCTTGAAAAACTTCAAGGAGGTCCGGGCATCGGGACAGTCTTGGATCTCGTCGAAGATGAAACAGGTTTGTCCGGGGACGAAATTGGCCCCTTTTATCTGGGCAGAGAGTTCAAGAAGAATCGCATCGACTTCTTTTGAGCCAAGGAATGCGCCAATGCGTTTGGGTTGTTTGGTGAAGTTCATGTAATACACATACTTATAGTTTTCCTCGGCGAACTTCCGCACGATAAAGGTCTTGCCGCATTGGCGCAACCCCATAATGACAAGCGGCAAATGTCCGGGGGTGTCTTTCCATTCCCGCAGGGTTTCTTCAATTCTTCTTTTCAGCATTTTTCAAACGGATTTTCGCTGCAAAAATACACTTTTCCAAACGAAAAAGCAATAATCCATCCCATTTTTCTGAACGAATATTTTGCTTTTTTACCCATTTTTCTGAACGAATAATTGACTTGTAGACCCATTTTTCTGAACGAATCATCACTCCTTCTGCAACACGTCCACGGGGTTGGTCTTGGCGGCCTTGAGGGTTTGCCAAAGCACCGAGAGGAAGGCCATCACAAGGGCGATGACGACTGCGACGAAGAAAATCCAGCCGTAGTTTTCGAGTTTGACGATGAAACCTTCCAAATAACGTTGCGCCGCCCACACAGCCACAGGCACACCGATGACGCAGGCCACGACCACCAAAACCATATATTCCTTCACGGTGCGCCACGTCTCGCTTTCGACGGTGCCGCCAAACACCTTGCGCACGGCGATGCTCTTGGCGTTCTCGCCCGCATAGTAGGTGCTCATCGCGAGCAGGCCGAGCAGCGAAATCACCACGGCGAGGATCATAAAGATTTCCAAAAGGCGCATATTGTTCTTGGCGGGCTTGAGGGCATCGCGGTAGAAGTTGTCGATGTAGTCGTCGGCACTCACAAATGACGACTTGCCTTTGCACCACTCGTCCACCACCTCGCGGATGGCCTTTCGGGCTTCTTTTTGGTCGCCGACCGTCTCTATGAGGAAAGCCGCATATTGCCCACCCCAACCGATGTCTTCCGGCTTCATCACGCTGACGACGATGTAATCCTCCTCGCCCGCGTTGCTACGGTTGACGGGGAAGTCGCGAATCACGCCCGCAACTTGTTCACAGCCCATAGTTTTCTGCGACAAAGTCTGGCTGATGTCGTGGAAATCGTCGTCGAAGCCCGTGGCGGCAAAGGCCCGCTCGCCGAACCACGCCGAGTTGAACACAGGTGCTCCATAATCGCTTACCTTCTCAAAACCAAGCATTTGAAAAGCCACCGTATCCATACGGAACATCCGATAGGCAATCTCTTCGCCATCGCGGGTGAGGCTATATTGTCCGCCACCTGGCCATCCTGGAACGCCTTTGCAGGCACCCATACGCTTCACACAGGGCAACTGTTCCAGTTCAGCTTCCAACGACTCGCGAGTGGCATCGTATGCATAGACATCCAAGACAAGCAAATCCTTTGTGTTACAATTCATTGGGCGGTTCATCGAAGTGCGGTATTGCGCCTCCATCACGATGGCCATCGCGATGAGGAAGACCGCCAAGGTGTTTTGCACGACGATGAAAACCTTATTGAACACTAACTTCGTGTTGCGGCGGAAGGTGCCTTTCACCACGTCGATGGGCTGTACGCGACTGGCGAACAAAGCCGGAATGATGCCATTGAGCACGCCAACCACCACAATCACTGACAAATAAGCCACGATATACATCGGCTTCATCTGGATGGTAATCGGCACGTCGGGGTCGTTGAGCAATGTGTTGACCATAGGCGCAAACAAATAGGCCAACAATAGGCCAAACCCGAAACAAACCGCTGTAAATATCAGTGATTCAGAGATATACTTCCAAACAATTTCGCCTTTCTGCGCTCCGAGCAAGCGGCGTGTGGCCATCTCCTTGGCGCGTTTCCCGGTGAGGGCAAACGAAAGATTGATATAATTGAACACCGCCGAAAGCAACAGCAGCAACCCGACGAGGGCCAAAAGCTTCAAGGTGCCTAAGTCTCCACGAGCGAACTGGTTACGCGAGTCTTGGGCATCGCGGAAAAACAGTTTGTCGAAGCGGCGCACAGTCAATTTGTCGAAAAACGCCTTGCCGTAAAAGTCGGGATAGATGGCCTTGCAAACGGCCTCGGCCTTGTCGTAAATCACTTGAGGGTCGGTGCCTTGGGGATACTTCGCGAAGGTGATGGTGGAACCGTAATGGTCGTATGGATCGCTGAGCGCAAAATCGTTAAGGTCGCTTTGGTCATTGAGTATCAAATCGGTAGGAACAAAAATCGTATTACGGAAATCTTGAAGGACACCGATGATGACAAGTTCGCGCCTGCCTATCCTGATGGCTTGACCCACTTTCAAGTCGTGCGTCCGTGCAAAGGTCTCACTAACGATGACATTCGTAAGCGATTCGAGGCCCTCAGGACCGCCCTCGACAAACCTTAGATACGAAAACATCTCGAAAAAATCAGGGCTTACAAACTTCATCTTAACCTCGGTTGGGCCTTCTTCAAATTGAACAAATGTATTACCGCCTTCGCCATAGCGCACCGCCTTTTCCACTTCGGGCACACGGGCGATGAGTTCGTCGGTGAAGGCATAAGTGAGGCCCGTGTATTTTGGCATTCCAAAGGTGTAGATGTTTTTGGCATCGGGGCTTTCGCGCGTGATGCTGTACTGCTGCCACGCATAGCTACCGATGATGATGACGAAAGCGAGACTCACGGCCAAGCCCACCGCCTCGATGATGCTATAGAGTTTGTTTCGGGAGAGGAATTTTAGGTAGGTACTCATAATAGAGGGATTTAAGATTTCAAATTTAAAAATTTCAAATTCAAAGATTTAAGATTTTGCCTGTCGGAGGTCTTCGGACTCCCCCGCCCTTCGGGCACCCCCTCAAGAGGGGGAAGCCTACCGGGCGCTGGCCTGCCGAACACAAATTTTGCATCGCTTTGCGCTGCGCCGCTTCGCGCGTCCCCCTCTTGAGGGGGCAGGGGGAGTCAAAAGACCCGCTTTGCGAATAATCCGTTTCATCTGTGCAATCTGTGGTTTCTAAAAACATCCTATTCCGTGCGTAGCGACTTCACCGGATTGACCGTGGCGGCTCGCAGACTGCGCAGGGTGACCACCGCTACCGTGACGCCCAAGACGGCCAGCAGCGCCAAGGCAAACACCCACCAATGCAGCGGGACACGATAGGCAAAGCCCTCCAAATAACGCCGCATAATGACGATGCTCACGGGCACGGCCACGACGAAACAGACCAACACAATCTTCACAAAACGCGAGTTGAACATCGCCAAAATCTGCCCCACCGTTGCCCCATGCACACGACGGATGCCGATTTCCTTGCGGCGGTGCTCCGTCTCGAACATCACCAAGCCGAACACGCCCATCAGCGAGATGACGATGGCCAAAATGGTGAACAAGGTGACGAGCTTCGAGAGGTTTTGCTCCTTTTTGTATTGGCTTTGCAGCGTTTGGTCGAAAAGCTGCACGTCGAAATCCTCGGCGGCAATGTCGGGATCCAGCTCATTCAGAATGGTTTGGATGCGCTTCATCACGGCAGGGACATCCACGCCGGCCTCGGTGCGGACAAAAAGCTGCATGCAAGGCCGCCACGGTTTCTTGCCGAAGACATACAAGGCAAACGGCCCAATCTCGTTGCGCAAGGCCGAGTAGTTGAAGTCCTTGCAGATGCCGGCAACCTCGGCCAAGCCGTCGGTGTGGCCTTGGATTTGGTCGCCTACCGTGATGTCATACATTTTTTGGGCGGTCTCGTTCAAGATATAGACACCGTTTTCCGATTGCTCGTCGGCGGGGGTGAAACTGCGGCCTTCCACAATTTCTATTCCCATGAAATCCAAGAAGTTCCATGAAACTGGATAGCATTGCCAATTCACATTGGCATCCTTGTATTTTCTGCCCCAGCCCATGCGCTCGTCTTTGACAAACCCACCATCGCCCCAAGCCACATCCTTGATGGCGGCATCGGCCTTGAGGCGGTTTTCACAGGTTTCACGGTCAAGGTAGGCGATTTTGACCGTGGTCTGCAGCGTGAGCAGTTGCTCGTGGTCGAAGCCCATGTCGCGGTTGAGCATGAACTGGCGTTGCTCGTGGATGAATATCGCACAGATAATCAACACGATAGATACCGTAAACTGCAATCCAATCAAACCAATGCGGAAAGCCTTGCCTTTTTGTGTGGTGCCGAGCGTACCTTTCAGGGCGAAAGCGGGATTGAACGAGGTGGCGAACAAAGCGGGATAAATGCTGGCTGCCACCGAAATGAACAACCCAAGGCCGACGGTCAAGGCGACAAGGCCCCAGTTTTGGCCGAAGTCCAACGGCGTTTCAATCAGCGAGGCCAAGGTGGACTGCCTGAACAGCGTGACCACGGCCACGGCCAACGCCAAGGCAATAATGACCATCGTCACCGACTCGCCGACAAATGACATCACCAATTGGAAACGGCTGCTGCCTAATATCTTGCGCGTGTTGACATTCTTTAATCGCAAGGGCACCATAGCGAAGAAGAAGTTGATGTAGTTGATGAACGCAATGACGATGACCGCAATAGCAATGGCGAGCAAGGTCATCGTTGTAGTACGGTTGCCCGTCTTTCCTGACGCATTGATGTTTTTGGCAAAATACATATCGGTGAGTTTTAACAGTTGGAGATTGGTGCCACCCACCGACTCTTCACACAGAGCCTTTTCCTCCTCGCTAATCGATGTCGGGTCAATGCCGTTCAGTCGCATAAAGGCGTCCTTCATGGCAGGTTTCGCGGCCTCTTCAAACGCTTTCGGGTCGGCGCCTTCGCGAAGTTTCACGAAATAGTTGAAGCCCCATTCGCTCCAATTGTCCAAACCCCGATTGCCGATATTGTAAAACATGTCGAAAGTGGCGCCGTCGCTGTTGGCGGGCATGTCCTTGTAAATGGCGACGATGACGGCGTCTTCTATTTGCAGTCCCTGCCAACTGTTCGTCCGAAGTTTGGCCACATCGCCCACTTCCACGCCAAGCCGTCGCGCCGTCGATTCCGAAACGGCGTAGGTGATGCCATTAATCCAGTCGTCCCAGTTGCCTGCAACGAGTTCGAAGCCGAAGACATCCTTGCCGCCATTGCTGAAGGCACCGATTTTCACACTCATTTGACGGTCGTCGTCAAACAAAACTGTGGCGGTCGGGCAGTTTTTGCCCACATAGCCGCAGCCGCCCGCTTCCACATCGGGCGAGGCCGCAATGACCTCCTCGGAAATCGGTCGGTTAATCCAGCATGAGGCGCCGTAGTCGGCAAACCGGTCGCCGACCATCATGCAATAGATGCGGTCGCTGTCCTTGAGTGCCTTGTTGTAGGTGAGGTCGTGGCGCACCTGCACAAGGATGATATAAAGCGCGGCGAAGGCCGCCGTCAAGCCGAGGATGTTGAGGACGGAGGAGACGAGGACGGTCTTGCCTTTTTTGAATAATCTTGCCATAAAAGTGTTGTTTTATTTGTTCTCTTTTCCATTTCGGGTCTTCGGACTCCCCCGCCCTTCGGGCACCCCCTCAAGAGGGGGACGGCCTGCCGGACGCAAGTTCTTCGCCGCTTTGCGCGTCCCCCTCTTGAGGGGG
>DGXB01000101.1:6865-7599 GCA_002396205.1 Bacteroidales bacterium UBA4243 | reverse complement strand
GTTGGTAGGCTCGTCGAGGAGCAAGTAGTCGGTGTTGAGGGCCAAGGCGGTCGAGATGAGGCATTTCTTCTGCTGGCCAAACGACATCTCGGCGTACTTGCGCGTGGGGTCCACTTCCATTTCCTTGCAGAGTTCAAAAAAGAGGCTTTCGTCGAAGTTGGGGTAGAACACGCCAAGTTCGCGCATATTATTAATAGGTGTACCCTCTGGGATGGCGAAGTCCTCGGAGATGAAGAAAATCTTCTGGAGGGTTTCGGGCCAGCGGTTGAAGGGTGCGATGCCGTCCACTTCACAGGTGCCGGCGGTGGGCTTTTGCAGGCCGCTGATGAGTTTCAGCAGGGAGGTCTTCCCCACTCCGTTTTCGCCAAGCAGCCCGTAGATGTTGCCCTTCTCGAAGCTGAGGCTGATGTTCTTGAAGACTGGTTGCGTCTTGTAACCGAAGTCTAAATTGTTGATTGTAATCATGTTGTTGTATTTTGTTGTAGTGTATTAGTTAATTAGTACGCTGCAAAAGTACAACAATTTTCGATACTGTCAAGGGAAAAAGTGGTTTTTTTTGATTTTTTTGTCACAAAACCGACAAAACTTACAAAACACCATTCAAAAAACGAGCAATGGCACCCAACCGGGATGCCATTGCAACGTCGCCATTCGGCGACATGAAAGCCTATATATCATTTAAGTTCAACAGCATCCGCAAGGATGCGTCGGGAAAGGAGCCGGTTGGCGACTTT
>DGXB01000101.1:0-6815 GCA_002396205.1 Bacteroidales bacterium UBA4243 | reverse complement strand
GGAAAGGAGCCGGTTGGCGACTTTCCATTCCACAAAAGTTTTGCTTGTTTTGTAGGTTTTGTGATTAACTACTTCTTGATGCTCAAAATCACGCCCAAGGCCACACCGAGGAAAGCGGCAAACAGCACTTGGAGTGTTCCTGGCAACAAGAAAGTTATCGTGTGTGCAGGATACCAGAACAAGGGAATGGTCTTGGCAAACACAAAGCCATACTGTACATCCCAATTGATCTTCTTCGACAATGCCTCCCCCATTTTCAGTGGGCTGCCAAAGAAACCTTTCAGCGACCCTCCCGTCTCGGCAATGTGGATGTCGGTAATCTTGTGGAAGGTCATGAAAACGGGTGCAAACAGCGTGTTCATCAACACACTGACGCAGAGCGCGACGAAGGCCTTGCCCCAACTCAAATCACCAGCAAACCATTCGGCTGCTTTTCCGTCCAAGTGGAAACCGCCGTCCAACAGCTTGACCGTTCCCGTCTTGAAGATGGTCATGGCCGAGGCGATGACCACACCCAACACGCCCCAAACGAGCATCTTAGGCACAAGGCCGAAGCCTTTCTTGATGTACACGCCTTCGCGGATGCGCAGGGCCAACATCTCGCCGAAAGTGCCGAGGATGGCGAACTTGAAGAAACTCATCAGCAGGCCGTGGTTCTTGGTGGTCTCGTTGAACCACTCCCACGCGCCCGGGATGAAAGCGAAGCCGCACACCACGGCGGCCACGATAAGCAAGGTAATGAGGTCAGACTTTTTCATGGCTTTTGCGTTTCTTGTCGTTTTCCTTGTTCTGCCAGTAGCGTCCCAAAAGGCACAACAGGCAGATGCCGCAGAGCACGCCGCCCCACACGAAGCCCGTCTGGTCCTCGCCTTTGGCCACATAGAGATAGATGCCGTAGCCGAAGATGCCCAGGTCGACGATGAGGCTCAAGACATAGCCGATAACGCGGTTGGTCTTGTCGGTCTTCTTCAGCAACATATTGTCAATCAAGAAGGAGGCCAAGACCAACGCGGCATAGACAAGGTAATAGGTTGCTTTTTCGGTAATCATGTTTTTCATTTTTGACACGGGACTTCGGGACGCAGGACACGGGACTGACCCAACATCCTGCGTCTCGTAGTCTCGCGTCTCGTGTCAAATTACTTCTCAATACGGATTCGCGCATCCACGGCCACCACGTTCTTCGGGTTGCCAAGGAGCGGGTTGAGGTCCATCTCGGCGATTTCGGGAGCGGCCTGCACCAAGGCACTCACGCGGGCAATCTGCTCAGCGTAAACGTCCACGTTGACAGGCTGTTGGCCACGCACGCCTTGCAGGATCTTGTAGCCACGGAGCTTGGTGAGCAGTTCCTTGGCCTCGTCGACGTTGACGGGAGCCAAGGCGCTCTGCACGTCCTTCAGCACCTCGATGAAAATGCCACCTAAGCCGAAGAACACCTGATGGCCGAACTTGGCATCGCGGATGGCGCCAATGTAGACCTCCGTGCCGTCAAGCATGGGATACATCTCCACGGCATAGGTGTCCTTGATGGCCATCAAGCGGTCGAACTCCTTCTGCACGGTCTCGATGTCGCGCACATTCAGGGTGACGCCACCCACGTCGCTCTTGTGGACAGGACCCACCACCTTCATCACGAGCGGATAACCCACCTCGTTGGCGAAGTCGACGGCTTGCTGTTTCTTGTCAACCACGCGGATTTGCTTCTGTGCAATGCCCGCAGCGTCAAGGAGTTGATAGATCTTGTCGGGATCAATATAGCCGTTGTCGCAGCTGTCGATGACCTCACGGATGCGTTTCACGTCCACCTTAGGCATCACCGGATTCTCGGGTTGTGGCTTGGGTGTGTTGTACACCTTGCACAAGGCGTTGCCAAACACGCACTCCTCGGGGAAGTTGATGCGGTGCTTGTTCTTGATGAAATCGTCGATCTCGTCCTTCACGTTGATGATGGACGGCAGGATCGGGAAGATGGGCTTCTTGCAGGTCTTCATCTTCTCGTCCAAGACTTTGTAGACCTCGTAGTTCTGGAACAAGCCGGGCGAGCCGAAGATGACGCACATGCAGTCGATGTTGTCGAAGTCGTTTTCGCAGGCGTCGATGATGTAGCCAAGTTGCTCGGCGGTACCCGTGGCCAAGAAGTCGATCGGGTTGCCGACGGACGAGCCGTTATAAAGCTTGCTCAACAGTTCTTGGGCCTTCGGTCCTTCGATGTGCGGCACGTCCATGCCGTTGTTCGACAAAGTGTCGGTCAGCATCACGGCGGGGCCACCAGCGTGGGTGATGACAGCCATGTTCTTGCCTTTCACTTCGGGGTGCATGAAGATGGCGCATACCGTGGTCAGCTCCTGGCGGTTTTGGCAGCGCACGATGCCCGCCTTGCGGAACAGCGCGTCGACGGCCACGTCGGAAGTGGCCAAAGCGCCCGTGTGCGAGCTGGCGGCACGGCTACCGGCGGCGGAGCCACCCGACTTGATGGCGGCAATCTTGCAGCCCTTGTTGATGAGCGAGCGGGCGTGCTTCAGCATCTTCTGCGGGTCGCTGATCTTCTCCATGTAGAGCATGATGACGCGGCTGCTCTTCTCGGGGTCGAATGTTTCGTCCAGGTGTTCGAGCACGTCCTCGATGCCGAGTTGGGCCGAGTTGCCGACTGCCCACACACTGTTGAACGTCAAGCCATTGCTGATGCCATATTCCTTGATGAACACGGCCGTGGCACCCGAGCCCGTGATGAAGTCGACGCCATGGGGGTCGAGGGTCGGGATGGGAGCATCGAAGGCGCCGCAATAGTTCGTGTTGAGGAAGCCCGTGCAGTTGGGGCCAATCAACGAGCCGCCCACGCTGTTGATGGTGTCGGCAATGTGTTTCTCGTAAGCAGCACCTTCAGCGTTCTCCTCGCCGAAGCCTGCCGAGATGATGATAAAGCCCTTGGTGCCTTTCTGCAAGGCCAAGACGTCGACCGTCGAAGGGCAATATTTGGCGGCAATGGCCAAAATCGCGCAATCCACTTGCGGCAGGTCGTCGACCTTGGCATAACACTTAACACCTTGCACCTCAGTCTCTTTCGGGTTGACGGCATACACCTGTCCCTTGAAGGGGCTGTTCAGGAGGTTCAACAACACTTTTCCGCCTGGTTTGTGGATATCGGCGGAGGCTCCAACGACCACGATGCTTTTCGGGTCGAGTAATTCTCTTGCTATCATATTAATAAGGTATTTGTTGCGATAAAGATAATTTGCGGCAAATATAGCCAATTTTTGCACACCGTCAAGTCCTCAGCGTATGTTTTGCAATCTTTCCTCACAATCGAGCAGGAATTGGTAGTGCGTGCGGTTGAAAAGGCCTTGCTTGCAGAGCTGTCCGATGTCGTCGCGCGTCATCCACGACACCGACTCCACCTCGTCCTCCTGGAGATGCAGCATCTCGACGGGCACATTGCTCTTCAGCATGTAAAGGAAGGTGAACTTGTGTTCGTAGCGCCTGATCTTCACCAAGTCAAGCTCGCTCTTTGTAGCGGAGAGGCCAATCTCCTCTTTCAATTCGCGCAGCATGGCCTTGGCAAAATCACGCTCGCCGGCCTGCACATGGCCGGCGGTGGTCGAATAGTAGTTTCCCTTGCGGGCGGCCACCTTTTGGATCAAGTATTGGCCTTTGCTGTTGTAAACATAAACGGCCACGATGGGAATCACGAAGCCTTGCGGAATACGTTGGCCGCGTTCGATGGTCAGGCCGGTAGGTCTCAAGTCGCTGTCATACAAATCCAAGAGTTCCATAACGCGCTTTGAATTTCTCGCCGCAAAAATAAGCATTTTCATGGTACGACGAACAAAAAAACCATCCCCGGGGAGAGGATGGTTCCACAAAATTATTAACCAAATCTGAAAAGCCTATCAAGACTCCTCATAGCAATCTCTCAGAAAATTGTGCCCAAGCACATCCGAGATTTTCATCAGTTGGTACATGTCGATGCTCTCGCGCTTGAACATCTTGTAGATATTGGACTTCTCGCAGCAGATCTCTTTTGCGAACCAATTGACCGTGCGGCCCTGGTGCACCAGCTCCTTATGGATCATGTCACCAATGTGAATAGTTTTCATTGTAAAGTTCATAGTTGTTTTTGTTTAGTCGGCACAAAAATACACCCATGGCAAAAAAACGGTCCAAAACGGCATAAAAAAGAAAATCAAAAGTTATCAAATTAACAATATGCTATATATCTGGTTTTCTTTTGTTTATGATAATAATCAAAACAAATCAATATCCTTGCAGGAATTTTGATTAAAACATTTGATTATTTCAATAATACATTGATTACCATATCCTTAGAATATCGAGCAAAACCAATTGCAGGTTCGATTTGTTGTCGAAAATCTCATGCAGCTTCAACGAACGTGTCCACACGGCCTGGTAGGTTTTTCCCATCAAGGCGGCGGCTTGCACCTCGCTAATGCCTAAGATATAGAGGCAACAATAGATGACATCGGAGCGTTTGAGGCGGGGATACATTTCGATGATCCTCAGCGAGAACTTGGGGAATACCGCGTCGACGGCATTGATCAGCATCGACATTTGGTTCTCGGAAAGGACAAGTTCGGGATACGACGAGAAGGCTTTCACGTTGGCATCCATCACCGTGCGCACGCGCTTGCTGATGGGCATCTCGTAGAGCATCGCCAATTTCTTGTCGAAAGGCAGCTGGTGGAAGTCGGGGTTGGCAACCATCTTCTCTATGCGAGCCTCCAATGCCTTGACTTCCTCCTCCTTACGCCTCGCTTCCTTGCGGGTCATCTCAATCTCGTCCTCAAGCGTGGCTTGGAACTGCTCATGAAGCTTGAGGTCGCGCTTGTGCCTGTTCTTTTTCATCTGGATGAAGATGCTGTCGATGAGGATAATAACAGCCAAAACAATGACAATCAGAATGATGAAAAACAGAATATCCTTGGTTCTGGCATCTTTGCTTTCGTCTTTGTAGGTCTCGTAAAGCGTCAGCATGTGCATTTTCTGCTGCCCTTGCTGCACTTGGCTAATCTGATATTCGGCCAATAGCTGTCCATAACGCGCAGCTTTCACGCTATCGCCTAATTGGTTGGCCAAAAGAATGATACGGCTATAGGCCTTGGCGGTCTGACGAGGCAGCAATGGATAGCTGTGTTCGTAGTGATAAAGCGACGAGTCAAAGGCTTGCTCATCGTAGTAAATGTATCCCAACCCGAGATGGAAATGACGCGCCATCCAAGGCACTTCGATGGTTCTCAAGCCCTCGTTGAGGATTTCCTTGGCCTGCTCCAGCTCTCCCTGCACCGTCATCGACAACGATTTGTGGGCAAAGTCCATGAAATCAAACAGAATGTCATCCCTATGGACCAAACCATAGAGGCTGTCGGCTTTTTGGTAGTATTCCACCGCACCCTTTCGGTTTTCTTGCGCAAGCATCATGTCGCCCATCAGGCTGAAGTTGGACCCAAGTCCCTCAAAATCACCTTCATAATCGAAGCACTCGTTCGACTGCTCAAGTGCCTCCTGCGCAGCGTCCCAAGCCTCGCGATTGTATAGGAACCACGCCAACCGGTCGTAGATGAGGCCCGTGAAATGAACATGCTCCATCTTGGGCTTCCCAGTAGGAAACACTCGGCGCTTGTAGCACAGTCCGTCCATGGTCCAAAGCGACTTCAGATACTCTGAAAACGCCTCCGCTTGCATCTCTTCTTGCCCTTGCAGCACTGCCGCCTTATAATAGGTGGCACGGGCATATTGGAATGCCAGTTCCTTGTTTCTTCGCAACTTACGGTGATCTGCAAAAATGGAATCATAGAAATCACAGGCTTCGATGACCAAACTGTCGTTTTGTATTTGCTTAAAGTTCTTATACAGCAATTCCGCTTTAAGAATCTGATATTCAGCAAAAAGAAACTCCGAGTTTCGGCGCATGGCGTTCTCGTCGATGGTGTCGGCCACGCGGCTGAACATGGAATAGGCACTGTCAGCAGCCGTGTCCTTGAGGGCGTAAATCTGTTTGAAAAGGGGCCATCGACTCCCTAAAGTTTGATATTCAATGCTTTTGGTACAGCTGGAAACGCACAGCAAAAGCAAAAGGGATAAAATGAGGATTCTTTTCATCGCATGAAACAAAAAAAGCAGGTGCAAAGATAGCAAAACATGGGCGTGCTACAAAACCAAGGACAAAAAATCGCGTGGCATTGGAAAAAAAATCCAACACCACGCGACCACAAAAAACCAAATGTTTAACTCTAAAAATTCATTTTCCAAGCAGTTCCTTGATGCCGCCCAACGAGCCGAGCAGGTTGGAGGCTTCGTAAGGCAGGTAGACGGTCTTGTTCTCCTGCCCGCCGGCCACTTCCTTCAAGGTCTCAATGTATTTCACGGCGAGGAGGTAGTTCACCGGGTCGGCGCCACGGTCGGCGACGGCCTCGGCGATGTTGCGAATGGCGGTGGCTTCGGCTTCGGCTTGCAGCACCTTGGCCTTGGCTTCGCCTTCGGCCTTCAGGATGTTGGCTTGCTTGTCGGCCTCAGCTGCGTTGATTTCGGCCTGCTTCTCGCCTTCCGAGTTGAGGATTTGGGCCTGCTTCTCGCCTTCGGCCTTCAGGATTTCGGCACGGCGGTTGCGCTCGGCCTGCATCTGGAGTTCCATGGTGCGGCGGATGCTCTCGGGCGGTGTAATATCCTGCAACTCAACGCGGTTGACCTTCACGCCCCATTTGTTGGTGGCATCGTCGAGCACGTTGCGGAGCTTCGAGTTGATGGTGTCGCGCGAGGTGAGGGTTTCGTCGAGTTCGAGTTCACCGATGATGTTACGCAGG
>DGXB01000090.1:22946-36679 GCA_002396205.1 Bacteroidales bacterium UBA4243 | reverse complement strand
CAAGATGTTCCCCACCCACCCCTATGGCACACAGACGACCATCGGCACGCAGGAGCACTTGAAGAACCCCTCGATCACCAACATCAAGAACTACTTCAACAACTACTACTGCCCCAACAACGTGGCCATCTGCATGGCTGGCGACTTCAACCCCGACGAGGTCATCGCCATCATCGACAAGTATTTTGGCAGCTGGCAGCCTGGCGCTGACGTGAAACAACCCGAATTCCCCGCCTTGGCTCCCATCACCTCGCCCAAGGACACCACCGTCTACGGCCTCGAAGCCGAAAACCTGATGCTCGGCTGGCGTTTCGACCGTGGCAACTCGCTGCAAGTGGACACCTTGGACGTCATCGGTGAGATGCTGAGCAACGGTACCGCCGGTCTCGTCGACTTGGACATCAACCAGCAGATGCAGATGCTCTATGCCTACGCTGGTAGCCAGACGCTGCGCGACTACACCAGCTTCATCATGGGCGGCTCGCCGCGTCCTGGCCAAAGCCTCGAAGAGGCGAAAGACCTGCTGCTTGCCGAAATCGCGAAACTGAAGAGCGGCGACTTCTCCGACGACCTGCTGCCTTCCGTGATCAACAACGCCAAGCTCAGCTATTACAACTCGATGGAGAGCAATATGGCTCGCGCCAACATGTTTGTCGACACCTATATTAATGAGGTGCCGTGGGATCAAAGCGTTGGCCGCCTCGACCGCATCTCCAAGCTGACGAAACAAGACATCGTCAACTTCGCCAACAAGCACTTCAACGACAACTATGTGGTGGTCTACAAGCGCCAAGGCGTCGACGAGAACCAGAAGAAAATCGACAAGCCCGCCATCACCCCCATCCCGACCAACCGCGACCTCGTGAGCGATTTCGTGAAGGAAGTTCAAAACAGCGAAGTGAAGCCCATCGAGCCCCGCTTCGTCGACTTCAAGAAGGACTTGACCTTCGGCAACACCGAGGCTGGCCTGCCTTACATCTATGTGCAAAACAAGGAGAACGGCCGTTTCATCCTTTCGTTCCGCTACGACTTTGGCGAAGAGTCAGACCTGCGTTATGGCTTGGCTTCACAATACCTTGAATACCTCGGCACCGACCAACTCAGCAACGAGGAAATCAAGCAGCAGTTCTACAAGCTCGCCTGCAATTACTACATCAACGTGGGCGCACGCAACATCACCGTCACGTTAAACGGCTTGGGCGAAAACATGCCACAGGCATTGGCCCTAATGGAAAACGTGATGCAAAATGCCCAACCCGACCCAATGGTGGCTGAAATGTGCATTCAGCAGCTTGAGAAAGCCCGCATGGATGCCAAACTCAACCAACGCAGCAACTTCAGCGCCTTGGTGAACTACGGCATCTATGGTCCCTACAACCCGAGCCGCAACCAACTCTCCATCGCCGAGATGCGCAAGCTCGACCCGCAAGTGCTTCTTGACCTTTTGAAGAACCTCAAGAGCTACAAGCACACCGTGTTATATTATGGCCCGATGACCGCTGAGGAGATGGCCAAGGCCGTCACCGAGAACCACCAGACCGTGGCCGAACTGCAAGCCGTGCCCGAAGGCAAGCACTACGAGATGCAGCCCACGCCTGAGAACGAAATCGTCATCGCTCCTTACGACGCCAAGAACATCTACATGCGCATGATCCACAACGAGCAGCGCGAGTGGAATCCCGAAGAGGCCGCCGTGAAGGCTTTGTTCAACGAGTACTATGGCGGCGGCATGAACACCATTGTGTTCCAAGAGATGCGTGAAGCTCGCGGTTTGGCCTACAACGCCTTTGCCGCCTACATGGAGCCTAGCTATAAGGACCAAAAGGAATACTTCTTCACCCACATCATCACCCAAAACGACAAGATGATCGACTGCGTGACCCACTTCCTCGAAATCCTCGACGATATGCCTGAGAGCGAACAGGCCTTCGGCATCGCCAAGGACGCCTTGACGAAGCGTTTGGCCAGCCAGCGCACCACGAAGTTCGGTCTCATCAACGCCTGGCTGAGTGCCCAAAACCGTGGCATCGACTACGACCTCAACGAACACATCTACAACGCCTTGCCCAACATCACCTTGCAGGACATCGTGAAGTTCGAGCAAGAGCAGATGGCCAACAAGGCCTACCGCTACGTCATCCTCGGCGACGAGAAGGAACTCGACATGAAGGCCCTCCAAGGCTTCGGCCCCATCAAGCGCGTGAGCACGGAGGAGATCTTCGGTTATTGATATCGATATGGCTTATGACTATGGCCTCTGGCCAACGTCATAAAAACAATGGCCGCTCTCACATAATGTGGGGCGGCCATTGTCATAGGCAATAGGCCATAGTCAAATTACTCCAAACTGTCGCCTGTCTCGCTACTGCCTTCCTTGGCCTGGCGTTCGAGTTCCATTTTTCCGAAACGCAACGTGAAGCCTGCAGAGATGTAGCGGCTGTTGAGCATCTTTCGGGTGCTGTCGCTGAGATAATATGGGTTGGTGTTGGTGGAGCCGGAGCCAATCGTCGCGCCCCAGTTGAAGATGTCCTGCACATTAACGAACACCGACAGGCGACGGTTGAAGAAGTCGCTTCGGAGGCCCATGTTGAGGAAATATCGCGCCTTGCGCTCGCTCATCAGGCCGATGGTGGGCGAGTTGTAGTTGGCCGAAGCCGTCACTTGCAGACGGTCGAAGAGCTTCGCCCAAGCGTTGACGCGCACGCTCCACGAGAGCTTTTCGTTCTCGGTCAGCTTGTGCTCAATGTTGCCAAACTCGTCGACGCGGTCGTATTCCATGCGATAGCCGTAGTTGTAAACGTTGGCAAAGAGGCGCACGTTGAAGAAGCCGCTCGGACGGTAGGTCATGTTGAGCGAGGCTCCGTAACGCCATGACGTACCCATGTTGTAAGGCATTGAAAAACTGACAATTCGGTCAAGGTAGTTGTCGTATTCGGCATCGGTGAGCGAACTGATTTCGTTGGTGCTCAAGCGACCGTAGCCTTCGATACCGATGTTGCCGAAACGCTCGAAGAACTTCTGCCAGCCCGCCTCCACGTTGTGGGTATAGCTGCTTTTCAAGCCGTTGGGATTGCCCACCGAATAACTGTTTTCGCCATAGCTGCGGAACTTGGAGATTTGGTTGTACCTTGGGTTCGACATGCGCATCGAGTAATTGAGCTTCAAGTTGTGCATGTCTTCAGTGCGATAAGTCAAGTGGATTGACGGGCGGACGGTCAAGTAGTACAAGGTGCTGTCGTCTGCGAAGGGCATGTCGCTGATATAGTTGTAGTTGATGCGCTCGCCACCCAATCCGAGACCTGTGCTCAGCGTGAAACCTCCCCAGCGGTGCGTCCAGTTGACGTCGGGGCTGATGGAGCTGTTGCTGCCTTTCATGCGGTAGGTGCGCAACGTATCGACCAAAATGCCCATGGTATCGTTGAAGCGGTCGTAGGTGTTGTCCATTTGCGAATGGTCGGCGCGAAGGCCATAGCTGAGTTCGCCGTCCTTGCTGTAAGGACGGTTGTAGCGCACATCGAGGCTGCCACCGTAATCGTAGGTTCTTGAGAGCATGTAGCGGTGTTCGTCCAAGTCGGTGTAAACGTCATACATCCTGTTGTAGAACTCCTCGCCGTGGTTGGTACTGATACGTCCGTTCAGTCCAATGCGCAAGTTATGTCCTTCATTGTCAAACTTTTTGGTGTAGTCGGAACCCAAATTGCCGAAAACCGACCTCATATCGTTGCTGTTGGTCGTGTTGTCGCTCAACACGGAGTCGATGGGCATGAGATCCAAATAATAGAAGTTCTGCTGCTCAGAGCGTAACATCTTGTTTATGTTAGCGTTATAGAAACCACCTGCATTCACCGAGAGGTCGCTCATCGAGTCGATTTCATAGTCGACGTTCATGAACAGGTTGCCGCTGTAGGAACGGCTTTTGTCGGTTTGCGAAACGGTGTCGGTCCATGTGGTTTCATATTCGCCTTCAGTTGCTCCATCGCGACGGCGTTGCGCCCAACTATCGGTGGCATTGTCGCGGTTGCTGTAACGCCCGGAGGCAAACAGGTTAACACTCAGTTTCTCCTTTTTCCACATATAGCTCACCCAAGGCGAGACGAATGGCTGGTTGGAGCCATTCACGCCGAAGCTGATGAACTGGTTGCTCTTGATGTGGGCCGAAGTCACAATATTAATGACTGCCTCGGCATCGGTGGCGTATTTTGCCGATGGATTCGTGATCGTCTCGATGCGGGCGATGGCATTGGCAGGCAAGGTCTGGAGATAGGTCTTGAGGTTCTCCTCGGTGAGTTTCGAGGGCTTGTCGTTGACCCAAATCTCCACGCTCGAAACGCCTCTCAAAGTGATGTTGCCTTCCACGTCGACCTCAACGCCGGGCGCGTTCTGCAAGGCATCCTCGGTGGTTCCCGTTTGGATGGACGGGTCTTCGCTGACATTGTAAATCAGCTTCTCGCCCTCCATGGCATAGAGCGGACGCTCGGCGGCCACAGTCACTTCGCCAAGGGTTGTCGTCCCGGGATTGATGCGCAAAGTCCCCAAATTGACGTTGTTGGTCACCTTGAAGGGATGCGTATAGCTCTCGTAGCCAATGGCCGACACGCGCAGCACAAACGAACCTTGCGGCACCTGGTTGATCTCGAAAGCGCCGTCCATGTTGGTGATGCCGCCTTTCACAAACTCGTTGTCGATCGAGTCGAGCACGGCGAGGTTGACGAAAGGCAGGAGCTCATTGGTCTTGGCATCGCGCAACAGTCCGACCACGGTGAAGGTATCCCCTTCCCTCACCTTTTTCTTCTGTTTCACTGTGGGCATCTGGCCTTCGGTCTGTCCCCACTGGCGGTCGCCGCCAAAAGGAGGTCTGCCCCCAGGAGGTCTGCCGCCCGGATGACGGCCACCTGGCGGTTGCGCCACGCACAAAATCATCGAAAACACCAAAGCCGTCAAAAACGAGGCTTTCAACAAAAAAGATTTGTTCATGAATGTAATGGATTAGAAAAAGTGGGCAAAGAAATTATTTTCCGAAAACGTTGTGGCTCACGTTTTCGGGCTTCCATTTGTCCTTGGGTGCAGGTTGTTCGTTCGGATAGCCCATCACGATGACGCAGAGCGGGATGAGGTTTTCGGGCAGATTCAACACGCGGCTGACATTGGCCACGCGCTCTTCGATGGGATAGCAGCCCGTCCACACGGCACCGAGGCCGAGGGCATGGGCGGCCAAGAGGATGTTTTGCGTGGCGGCTGAGCAGTCCTGGATCCAGTAAGGCTGTCCGGGGCCTTCCATGGCCTTGTTCAGGTCGCCGCAAACCGCGATGGCCAACGTGGCTTCCTTCCACATCTGGCTTTGGCGGCCATTGCCGCCCAACGAATCCATGACTGCCGGGTCGTCGATGACCACGAAATGCCAGGGTTGCTTGTTGACGGCTGTAGGAGCCGCCATGCCTGCACGAAGCAGCATCTCGACGGTGTCAGCCGATACCGTCCTGTTGGTGAACGATCGGATGCTGGTGCGCGTCATGATGGTCTCCATGGCATCTTTCTTCGTGTTGTCGGTCATGGTTGTCGTCTGGTTGTCGTTGCAGTTGCAGCCCGTCATGAAAATGGCAGCAAGCATAAACAATAGTGCTGATTTCAATATTTTATCCATAGTCATATAAATTTAGGCTGCAAAAATAAAAAAAATGTACTTTTGCTGGGTATAACAGGCTAAAATAAAAGATAATACAGTCGATAGTGCTTAGTATCGCCGCGACATTCATCCATTTCATGTTCGGCTGTTTTTGACGAAACGATGTATGAGCAATCGAATTATTTTGTAATTTTGGAGGCTGAATTATCAAAATAATCTGATTGAAATATCAGAAAATGGCATCCTGTCGAACAAACTAAAACTACTACAATAGGCAAATGGCAGAAATCAATTTAATAACGAAATTAGTTGGCGATATTCAGGGGAACTTTTATGTCCCCAATTATCAACGTGGTTACCGTTGGGGAAAAACAGAAGTAAAAACCCTTTTGAATGATATCAACGAGTATGGTGGAAAAATTAAAAAAATGGACAATGACAATTATTGTCTGCAACCAGTTGTTGTACGCAATTTGGGTGACAAATTTGAATTAATCGACGGACAGCAAAGACTCACAACGCTTTATCTCATTTATGTCTATATGAATAAGGTCAGCAATGGATTTATGAGTGCACCGAGGTTTACACTTTCTTACGAAACACGTAATGAATCCGTTGATTTTCTCAAAAATCCAGACGCGGCTAAATGCAATGACAATATAGATTTCTTTTTTATCTACAATGCTTTTAAAACCATTGAAAATTGGTTTTCACACAAAGGAAAACTCCAATCTACTTTGACAAACATCAACAAGTATTTCGATGAGTGTGTAAAAATCATTTGGTATGAAGTTCCTGACACAGAAAACAGTATTGACCTTTTTACTCGTTTGAATATAGGAAAAATACCACTGACGAGCTCCGAGCTTGTAAAAGCCTTGTTCCTTAAGAACGAAAGTGAAAATGCTATACGTCAGGAAGAATTGTCCCTTGAATGGGACAATATGGAAAAAGAGCTGCATAACGAGGAGTTTTGGGGATTCCTCACAAATTCAGATTCAGACAACTATCCAACGCGGATAGATTTGATATTAGACTTGATTTCGAGAAAGCAATACAGCGACAAGGAAACATACAGAACTTTTTTCTATTTCGACAATGAACTTAAAAGTGGTAAAAGTCTGGAGAATATTTGGGACGAAATCCAGCATAGTTTCTTGACGCTTAAGGAATGGTTTTCCGACCATGAATTTTATCATAAAATTGGATACCTGATAGCAAGCAGTTCTAAAAAACTGATAGATATATTAAATGACTATGCCGATAAATCAAAGACTGAGTTTCGGCAATATTTGGATGAAAGCATAAAAGAAAGCGTTAACTTCAAAAAAGATTATACCGATTTGGATTATGAGCATGACTATAACGATATAAAAAGGCTCCTCCTTCTTTTCAATGTTGAATCGGTCAGACAGATAGACGACAAACAAAGAAGATTCCCTTTTGGCCGTCATAAGAAAGAGAATTGGAGTCTTGAACATATTCACGCACGACACTCAAAAGGTTTGGAAACGAACGAAAAAATAGTTGAATGGATTAAAGCGCATATCAAGTCGCTACAATCTATTGGAGGACAAGACAAATTGGTTTCTGATATGGAGCAATTGGTGAAATCGATAGATGATAACCCTAAAACACCAAAAGTAAGAGAGCGGTTTGAACCTTTGCAACAACAAGTGGTAAATGTTCTTTCTCCTAAAGGAGAGGATTTGGAATATATTCATCTGTTGCCAAATATGGCGTTGCTTTCTTCAAGACAGAATTCCGCCGTAAGCAATTACACATTTGACGCTAAACGGAATCTTATTTTGGAAATGGACAAAAATGGTTTTTATATTCCGTTTTGTACAAAAATGGTGTTCCTTAAATATTATTCGGCAGAAGACACAAATTTGCACTTTTGGGGCGAAAATGACAGAGATAATTATGTAAATGCCATGCGCATTGTACTGGCGAATTATTTGTCTAATGAAAAAACAGAATAAGAATAGAAACCATGGAAACAAAGACTTTTAAAACGATATTTATACCATATAACGACAAATTTGGTGAAAGAATTGAAATCAAGAGAATAGAAATACCGAAGATTCAGAGAGATTTCGCTTATGGTCGTACCGATGAGAAAAACAGGCGCAAAAGAAATAATTTTTTGGACACGCTTTTTGATGCTGTCAGTGGGAAACCAATAACTCTTGATTTCATTTATGGTGACATCAAAGAGAATGTATTGACCCCTCTTGATGGACAGCAAAGGTTGACGACACTTTTTCTGCTATACTGGTATGCTGCAAAAAAGGAAAACAAAGCTAATACTGAAATAGATTTCTTGCGAAATTTCAGCTATGAGACAAGACCATCTGCACGAAAATTTTGCGAATTCATAACCACAAAAGATTTCGTATTGGACGGTGACAAAATGTTGTCGGAGCAAATTAAAGACAAGAACTGGTTTCCTCTCGAATGGCAACACGATGCAACAGTTTCTTCAATGCTTGTCATGCTTGATGCCATTCAAGAAAGATTCTCGTGTGTAGAGAATCTTTATGCAGAGCTTGAAAACATATCTTTCTATTTTTTGCCAATAGAAGATATGGGCCTAACAGATGAACTCTACATTAAAATGAACTCACGAGGAAAACCGCTAACCCCATTTGAGCATTTTAAAGCAGAGTTTGAAAAACAGTTGAAATTTGCCGATGAAATTGTTGCAAAACGGATTGGTTCAAAAATCGATAGGGAATGGACCGACTTGTTGTGGCAATACCGCAATAGTAGTGTGGGTGATGATGACGACAATACAACTGATGATGAATTTTTGCGATACTTTATCTTTATATGTAATATTATCTGTTACAAAAATGGTGGTAGTCCCAAGACAAGCGATGAATTTGATTTGGTAAAAGACTTTTTTACCATTCATGAAAAAAATGACAAAGACAAGATAATCAAAAATGCAGAAACTCTTGAAAGTTTTTTCGATTGTTGGCTGGATGATAACAAAAAGAGCATTCCAATTCAATGTTTCTTTGAGGATTTCGCTTCTAAAGAGCATTCGATAGGAAAGATTAAAACGAACTATAATGTCAACTTACTTGAGGACTGTTTGAAGAACTATGCGGACATTATTGGAAAGAACAGGCGTAAATTTACCTTAAACAAGATTATACTTTTGTATACATTTGTCACATATAGGCAAAACATGGCTTGCGTTTCTGAAGAGGAGTTCCGCAGGCGTTTACGAATCATCAACAATCTGATATTGAATTCTTCCGACCAAATAAGTGACAGTGAAGACCGTCAAGGTGGCAATCGTATGCCTGCCATTTTGCGTCAAGTTGATAGCATTGTTTTGTATGGTCAAATAGCAGATAGCGAAATAGTTGGAATAAATTTCAGCCCATCTCAATTAGAAGAAGAGAAAATTAAATTGGAATGGACCGTTCATAATCCAGAAAAAGCGGAACTACTTTTTGCATTGGAAGATCACGAACTGCTTTATGGGCAAATTTCAGTTGTCGGTTTAGAACATCCTGAGTGTTTTGAACAATTCGAATCATTATTCAAATGTAATTGGGATTTGGTGGATTGTGCGTTGTTTACTATTGGGGACTACAAGCAGAAAGACAGGGCTAAAGGTTGGCGATATCAGTTGGGCTCATCAAAGGAAGGCTACGCTTGGAAAATGCTTTTCCACAAAAGCGAGAATCTCATCGGTTTTGACAACACAAAAAAAGTTTTGAGTAATTTGCTGCTTGGCAATACAATTATTACAAATGACTATTTAAAAGGTTTGATTGATAGTTATTTGAATAGTTGTGAAAACAACAACGAATATCCTTGGAATTACTATTACATAAAATACAAAGTATTCCGTACTGGTCGATATGGACGATATTGTTGGAACAATTTTGGAAAGTCACCATACGTATTTACAACATTATTCCAGCAAAAGGAACTTTCTGAAAATTCCTACAATCCATTTTTGAAAGCTGTAAATGACAAAGTCTGGCGCGAACATTGGGGAAATCGAATTTATCTTAGCGAAAAAGAGTTTTTGAGGGAAACTCAAACATCATATCGAGTGATTTCTAATGACGAGAATGAAAATGTGCTTCGCGAGTTTACCATTAACCAAAACGAGAAAGGTGTAGATACCGAAAACCGTATTGAAAAAATGAGAAATGTCTTTGATACTATAAAAAACGACGATAACAACCATGATTGAATCCCAAACCACAAAATACAAAGAACAATGGCGCGACAAATACCTTGCTTACATCAGCGGTTTCGGAAGTATTCCGCGCAAAATGGCTGACCAAGTAAATGACCAAGTAAATTCACCACAACTCTCTGATAATGAAAAGAAAGTATTTTTCTTCATCAAGGAGTTTGACCGAGTAATCATATAATCATAGTTTTGTCCAAACAAACCTTTAATCCATCCAACCTCATGAAAAAACTCCTAACCCTAACACTTTTAATGGCCTTAAGCATCGGTTCGGCCATGGCCTGCACCAACCTCATCGTGGGCAAGAAAGCCAGCACCGACGGCAGCGTGATGTGCACCTATAATTGCGACGGCTTCGGCTTCGCGGGCTCGCTGTTCTACAGCCCTCCGGGACAACACGAGCCTGGCGAACTCATCCCCATCCACGGCTGGGGTCCATCGCACGAAGGACAATTCGTGAAGCAGGTGGACTACACCTACAACGTCGTCGGCCTGATGAACGAACGGCAGGTGACCATCGTGGAAACGACTTTCGACGGACGCCTGGAACTCGTCAACCACGAAGGCCTGCTCGACTATTTCACCTTGATGCGACTGGCCTTGCAACGCTCTGCCACCGCTCGCGAAGCCATCAAGTGCATGGCCGAACTCGTCGAGGAATACGGCTACAACAGCAGCGGCGAGACCATCACCATCTGCGACCCCAACGAAGCCTGGATCATGGAAATCATCGGCAAGGGCGAAGGCAACAAAGGTGCCGTTTGGGTGGCCCTGCGCATCCCCGACGACTGCATCTGCGCCCACGCCAACCTGAGCCGCATCCGCCAGTTCCCGCAAGAAGGCCAGCAGACGGCCCGTCTGCGGAAAAGCATCAGCAGCAAGAACCTGAAACACATCTTCCGCCCCGAAGTGGAATGCGTCTACGCCGCCGATGTCATCAGCTTCGCCAAGGAACGGGGCTTCTATTCGGGCAAGGACGAGGACTTTTCGTTTCGCGACGCCTACTGCCCCATCGACTTCGAGAACGTGCGCTATGCCGACGCCCGCGTGTGGAGCTTCTTCCGGCACCATTACAGCCACGAGGAGATGGACAAATACCTACCTTATATTAATGGCGACTTCGACCAATGCGACCACCTGCCGCTGTGGATCAAGCCTGACAAGCCGCTCTCGATGCGCGACTTGCAGGCCGACATGCGCGACCATTTCGAAGGCACGCCATTGGACATGACCGCCGACATGACCGCCGGCCCTTGGGGAATGCCCATCCGACCGCTGCCGATGCACTTCAAGGACAGCGACAGCATCCCGTACTTCCGCGAGCGCCCCATCGCCACGCAGCAAAGCGGCTTCACCATGACCTGCCAAATGCGCTCGTGGCTGCCCAACGACGTGGGCGGCGTCACCTGGTTCAACTGCGACGACGCCAACATGGTGGCCTACGTGCCGCTCTACTGCTGCATCACGCAGGTGCCCGACTGCTTCCGTCCCGAAAACAACCCGCGCAACGAGTTCAGCGACCAATCTGCCTTCTGGATGAACAACTGGGTGGCCAACATGGTGTATCCGCGCTATTCGATGATGATCGGCGACCTGCGCAAGGCACAAAACGAATTAGAGGAATATTATTTTGCCGATCAGGACAGCGTGCTCCTCGCCATCGAAAAAATGATGCCCGTCGAGCGCCAAAGCTACCTCAACCGCAAGAGCATCGCCTATGCCGAGCGCATGATGCAACGTTGGGACAAACTAGCCAAATACCTGATTGTGAGATACAACGACCAAGTGGTGAAGCGTGTCGACAAGGACGGCAACTTCCAACGTTGGGGACACGACACGCCTGGCTACGAACAGCAATTCATCGATGCCATAGGCAAATCCACTGGCGAGCGTTACAAGCTGAAAAAGGTGATTGAACGCAGGGAGCGATAGTCAAGACAACAAGTTATGGAAGTCATCCTTATTTATAGTGATTCTAAAAAACGACAAATACCCACAAATAGGGATTTCGGGATTTCCGAAATCGCCGTTATTTTGCATCAGATTTTTGTCATACTGTTACAGAAGAGAATTTTGAGTTAGTTTTTTAATGCGGGACATGGTTTTGCCCCGCATTTTTTGTTTCCCGACAGCAACGGCTATCAAGCTGATGGTCATTGGTTTGCGGTGTTGTTGGAGGGAATCAGGTCGCTTTCGTCGATCAGGTTGTTCAGCAAGGCGTAGACAGTGAGGCCCGAAACCGATTTGATGCCGGTTTTGCGGGTAATGTTCTTCCTATGTGAGATGACAGTATGGATCGAGATGTTCATCTGCTCCGCTATCTCCTTGTTCATCATGCCCTTGGCAACGGCCACAAGCACGTCAAGTTCGCGTTTCGACAGTTCCACGTCGTCGCCACCTCTCGAATTGTCGTCTTTTGAAATCTCGTTCAGCTTGTTGATGATTTTCTGCTTCGAGTCGGTAATGTCGATGGTTCCGTGATAAGGTGTCAGCAAGGCATGGTCGAGACAGGCGGTTACCAATGCGACAAGGGTGAGATTGGGATATTCCTTACCGAGGTTGGAAAGGAAATCCTTGTTTTGGTAGCCAAGCATCAGTGGATTGATTACCAATATATTGGCTTCCGTTGAAAGGATTCTCTCGGAGATGATTTCGGGGGCATCGAGCCGCGAAACCACGTCGAATTGGGCCATGCTGTTGATGATTTCAGCCAGGCCTATCGCGACTATCTCGGAGGACTCACAAATGATGACTTTGTTTCTCATGGCCTATGTTTTTCGAGGGTTTCGACGGAGGGGATGAGTATGCGTTCCTCAATCAAGGCGTGGCTGAAGAGGTCGTCGCTCAGCTCGATGATGTCGAGCGAAATCTCGATGCGTTCCTTGGGCAGGATTTCGCCAGGCAGATACTTGAGGAGGATGTTCATCATGTCGTCGAGGGGGTCCTGTATGTTGGTGTGGTTGTGCATGAATTCGTCGATCTTGTACGAATCGGCGCCTTGTCCGTTGATGAGGGCCTCGATGTAGGGGAACACCACTTCTTCCTCGTAATACTGGATGTGGCGCATCACTTCCTGCTTGTATTCGCCATAGAACTGGCTGAGCATCGGGCCGAATTTCTGTCCGCAGGCATCGATGATGTGTTGCAGATGCTCCTCGATGTGCGGGAAACGCTCTTCAAGATAATAGCGGTGAGAGGCCTTCAGGTACGACAGCAGTTCGTTCATGTCGACGCGTTGGAGCGCGTTTTCGTCAGGCTTGAAGGTACTGTCGCAATAGATGCCGCAAACCATGAGGAAAAGGTCGGCGCCGACGTGGTTCGTCTGGCACACGTGCTCCACGCTGCGGTCGCCAAAGCCCAGCCCTATTCCGAAACGGGGCAAAAGTTGCAACAGCCGGCGGTCTTCGGTCATCAGCTCGGCGAATTTGGTTTCTTTCGAGAATACGTTTTTCTTTTCAGCCATCATGTTCATAGGGTTTTAGGGTTGCAAAGATAGGAAAATTTCCCGAAATCAACCTTTCAGCGCCCGCATGGCATTGAGCACCGCCAACACCGTGACCCCAACGTCGGCGAAGACGGCCATCCACATCGACGCAATGCCTATGGCGGCGAGGAGCAGCACGGCGATTTTGACACCAATGGCGAAGACGACATTCTGGCGAGCGATGCGCAGCGTGCGGCGTGCTATTTGTATGGCTGTAGCCACCTTCATCGGGTCGTCGTCCATCAGNNAGACGGCCATCCACATGGTGGCGACTCCAAACGCGGCAAGTGCCAACACGAGCACTTTCACTCCGATGGCCAACCAAACATTCTGCTTGGCGATGCGGAGGGTGCGCCTCGCAATGCGGATGGCAAGGGCAATCTTGGAGGGCTTGTCGT